>CAMATS010000345.1 GCA_945861195.1 Rhodoferax sp. OV413 | reverse complement strand
CCTAGTCGTCAATCCTGCCTGCGGTTTTGTCTCAGGGCGCTGGAGATGCGTCGTGTTTTTGAGCGCGTGCGCGCGCGGTGTGGGACAAGGCCAGTGCGATCTTGCGCTCCAGCGTGGCCCGGGTAAATGGTTTCACGATGAAGCCTGCTGCGCCCCTTTGGGTGGCCAGAATAATGTCGGCCCGACGGGCTTGCGCGCTCACCACCAGCACCGGGATATGCCCGAACTCCTTGGCCATTTGCATCCTGTTGAGCAAGCCAAAGGCGTCCAGATGGGCCATGGTGATGTCGCTGATGACAAAGTCAAACTGCTGGCTTTGCAGTTTTTGCCAGGCCTGCTCGGCGCTGTGCGCTTCCTCGGCCTGGGTGTGGCCGATCTCGATCAGCAGGTCGCGCAGGATGCGCCGCATGGTCGAGCGCTGGTCAACCAGCAAAAAACGCAGCTCCCTGCCGATCACGGCTTGCCAGGCCCGGCCTTGCCGCTGCTGGGTGGCAGCGCTGCGCCCTTCAGCCTGGCCTCGGCCTCGCGCGACATCACCAAAATGCTGATTCTGCGGTTGATCGCACCAAAAGGTGCGTCTTCCTCAAGCAGGTTGCTGGAGGCCAGCCCCATTACCCGGCCCAGGCGCTCATCGGGCAGACCGGCGGCCAACAGTTCCCGGCGCGAGGCATTGGCCCGGTCGGCTGACAGCTCCCAGTTGCTGTAGCCCCGCTCGCCGCTGCCAAAGGGCTTGCGGTCGGTGTGCCCGTCCAGGCCAATCTTGTTGTCCACCCCCAAGAGTGCGCCGTTGATCTCGCGCAAGATCTCGCGCATATAGGGCTTGACCACCGCGCTGCCGCTGTCAAACATGGGCCGCCGCTGGTCGTCCACGATTTGAATCTGCAGTCCGTCGGGGGTCACATCTAGCCTGATTTGCGAGCTGAACTCGGACAACTTGGGGTTGCTGGCAATCAAGGCACTGATTTTTTCGCTCAGGCTGTCGAGCTTCTTGGCCTCTTGTTTGGCAATCTCGGCCTTGACCGCATCGAGTGCCGCTTTCCTCTCAATCGGGTTGACACTGTCAGTGCGGGGGGCAGCTGCCACCTGCCCGACCTGACGTGTCAAGTCTTTGCCGCCGCCCTGGATCACGCTGGTGTTCTCGCCGCTGTCCTTGCCGCTCATCATGGACACCCTCGGTGACTGTGCGAAATAGTTTGACAGCCCTTTTTTATCTTGCTCGGTGGTTGATCCCAACAGCCACATCAGCAAAAAAAAAGCCATCATCGCCGTGACAAAGTCGGCATAGGCAATCTTCCAGGCGCCCCCGTGCAAGCCGCGACCGCCTTTTTTGACCTTCTTGACAATGATCGGCTGCAGATTTTTCGGGTTGGTCGCCATGGTTCAGCCCAGCGTGTTCTTATTTTTTGCCGCGCACATGGTCTTCTAGCTCAATAAAGCTGGGTCGCTCGGTTGAGAACAAGACTTTGCGGCCGAACTCAATCGCCGTGGCTGGGTTGTAGCCCTGCATGCTCGCCAGCAGCGTGGTCTTGATGCACTGCAACTCTTTGCCGCCGTCCTGGGCTTTTTGATCCAGCAGTCCGCCCAAGGGTTCGACCACGGCATAGGCCAGCAAAATGCCCAAAAAGGTACCCACCAAAGCCGATGCGATCATGCCGCCCAAAACCGAGGGGGGTTGCCCCACCGAGCCCATGGTGTTGATCACCCCCAGCACCGCCGCCACAATGCCAAAAGCCGGCAGAGCACCAGCCAGCCGCCCAATGGCCGCCACCGGCTCATGTGCTTCGTCATGGTGGGTGTCAATTTCGTTGTCCATCAGGCTTTCAATCTCGTGGGCGTTGAGGTTGCCTGAGACCATCATGCGCAGATAGTCGGTGATGAACTCCACCACATGGTGGTCTTGGGCCAACTCGGGGTACTTGGCGAACAGTGCTGATTCGCTCGGGTTTTCCACATCTTGCTCGATGGACATCAGGCCATCTTTGCGAGCTTTTTGCAAGATGTCGTACAACAGGGCGAGCAGTGATAAAAACCGCGCCTTGGTGTACTTGGAGCTCTTGAGCGCCTGCGGTATGAGCTTGAGGGTGGCCTTGAGCACCTTGGGTTGGTTGGCCACAGCGAAGGCCCCCAGTGCCCCGCCAAAAATAGTGATCAGCTCGAACGGCAGGGCTTCAAGCACCACCTTGATGTTGCCGCCATGAAAAACATACACCCCAAAGATGCACCCCAAGGAAACCGTATAACCAAGAATAACGACCATGACGGTATGTTGCTCAACTATTGAACCAAGGCGTGCCAAAACAGGCCGCGACTATAGCCTGTAAGCGGCGGCAACCGGCAATGCAGCCGATCGCCAGCCGAGCGCTGCAGCCAGTGCACTTGCCCCTAGGCCGGTTTGTCATACAGCGCACCCGTCGGCCGGCTAGTGCAGCAAGATACCGCCGGCCAATGCGCTCTTGCCAGCCCGTGCCGGCGGTGCGCACAAACCACATTCAAAGTGGCGGGCGTTTTCGTAAGGCTCGGTGACGAAATGCCCGCCGCATTTGCTGCATTTGGTGGTGGCGAGCATGTTGTTGTCGATAAACCTGACCAGTCGCCAGGCCCGGGTGATGGACAACAGGGGCTCTACGCCGCACACCGAAATTTGCTCGCTGTAGAGTTTGTAGGCTTTCATGATGGCGTCAATGTCATCAAGCGCGCTGGCCTTGCTCAGGTACTCGTAAGTATTCAAAAACAACGAGGCATGAATATTGGGCTGCCAGGTCAAGAACCAGTCGGTCGAAAACGGCAGCTGGCCTTTGGAGGGCGAGCGCCCGGCCACCTCTTTGTACAAACGCAGCAGCCGCTCGTAAGACAGGTTGGTTTCGCTCTCCAGCACCTGCAGGCGCGCGCCGAGGTTGATCAGCGTCACGGCGCGGCCGACCTGCTGCGCGTCATTCAAAACACTTTTAGAGGCCATGATGGTGCTCCTTACAGGGCTTCAGAGTAACGACCAGACATCAGGATGCTGGCGTGCAACTTGGTGGTAGCCTGGTTGTCTACCTTGCCCACCGCATGGTTGGTGAGCAATTGCCACACCATCTCGTCATCGGCCCGGAACCTGCACAGCAGCATGTTGCTGCTGGCAATCTTCATGACCTGGGCCGGTGAGAGCACCCGGATCAAATCAGCAGCTTCCTCCGAGAGGCCCAGCCGAAACTGCGCCTCGGCCTTGTCCTGCCGGATGAGGGCTTGCGCCAGCATCAGGTAGGTGAGGTTGGCTTCGCGAATTTCCGCAAGCAATTGGTTGGGTTCCATGGTGTTCCGTTCGGTTGGTTGATCAAACTGCTGATTCATTGAAATGGATTGTGAAACCAGGCCTGATCAACTTGAATCGGAATCTCGCGGTTTGTCGCGTCAGCCTCGGG
>CAMATS010000344.1 GCA_945861195.1 Rhodoferax sp. OV413 | reverse complement strand
TGTTTGGGGCACAGTGGGCGCCATTGGCGTGCGCGCCTTGATGACCCTGGGGGTTGTCTGGTTGCTCAAGATTCCAGGGCTGATGCTGGTGGGTGGCCTGGGTTTGGTGTGGGTCGCCTACAAACTTCTTGCCGATCAAGGCGGCAAGGCGCATGACGCGCCGGTGGTCGCCACCTTTTGGGGCGCCATGAAAACCATCGTCGTGGCCGACGCCCTGATGGGCGTTGACAATGTGCTCGGCGTCGCCGGTGCTGCTCAGGGCGCCCTCGACCTGGTGGTGATTGGTCTGCTGATCAGCGTGCCTATCGTCGTCTTTGGCAGTGCGGTGGTGCTTAAATTGGTGGAGCGCTTTCCCGTCATCATCCAGGCCGGCGCCGCCGTGTTGGCTTTCACTGCTGCAAAAATGATCGTCAGCGAGCCAACCTTGGCCAGCTGGTTTGACGGTCCTGAGTCAAGCCAGGCCGCGGCCCGCTGGGGTGTCTACCTCGTGACTGTGGTGGGGGTGCTGCTGGCGGGACGTCTGCGCACGGGCAGCCCCAAAGTAAACGCCTGAAAACTCCGCCACAAGGCCTGCCCAAGGATGCCGCCCATAACCGACCGACTGGGTGGATGTGTTGCCGGCTGGTCGGGTGAGCGGCTGGTGGGACACCGACTCAGCGCTGCTGGGCCTGCTCTTTGAGTCTGCTTTCGATTTGCCGGTAGCGGGTGTCGATGATCGAGGCCTCGATGTACTCGGCGCTGCCCGCGCCGCTGTGGCCCTGTCGCAGCCGGGACTGAGCGGCCTTGAGCCGGTCGAGTGCGCCGGTAAGGTCGAGCTGCGCGAGTCTGGCCTCTGCCTCGGCCCGCAGCGCGCGCAGTCCTTGGTTTTGCAGCGCATAAGCGCTGGCCAGCAATTGCCAAGCCTGGGCGTCACGCGGATGATCAGCCAGCCAGAGCTGCAAGCGTTGGGCCAGGCGAGCCAAATCGGCGGCTGATCCGGCGGCCCCCGCCTGCAGGGACACTTGGGCTTGCAGCATCAGTTCGGGGCGGCGCAGCGGTCTATCGGCGAGCGGCGCAGAAGCCGCGGCACCACTCAGCGCCCGGGCCGCCCGGGGCAGATCATCTGCAGCCAAGCTGGTTTCACAGCTCAGCCAAAGGCCAAGTTGCCGGGCCTGCGGGTCGCCGTCCAGCAGGGGGGTGAGCCGGGCCAGATAGGCTTGGGCAGCAGCAAAGTCGCGCAGCCGGGTGGCGGCCAGTGTCGCGGCATACAGGGTCGCTGCCTGTCGCGGCGCTGGTGCGCCCAGGCTGTTGTCGGCCTCAAGCATCAAAGACCTTTGGGCATCTGCACCCGTGTTGGACAGGGCCCGCGCCCTCGCCGCAAGCAGCCCATGCTGCAGCAGCGGCGCCGGCCTGGGTGCGCGGGCCGCCTGCAAAATCTGGCGGCTTTGCATATCGGCGACACGCTCGGTGGTCAGGGGGTGGCTGCGCAGGTAAGGAAAGGCGCCGCTGTCGTTCAGACGGGCGGCTTGTTGTAACTTCTCAAACATGCCGGCAAAGCCCTGCCCGTCGAAGCCTGCTTCGATCAGCACCGCATAGCCCACCCGGTCGGCTTCGCGCTCCATGTCGCGCGAAAAATTAAGCTGACCCTGAGCCGAGGCAGCCTGCCCACCCAAAATCAGGGCGTTGGCCGCATCGGCGCTTTTGCTGGCTGCCAGCGCACCCAAAATCATGGCCCCAACCACCCAGGGCGCCTGCTGATCCTGGCGAGCGATCAAGCGCGCAATATGGCGCTGGGTCACATGGCTGAGTTCGTGGGCCAGCACCGAGGCGAGTTCGTCAGCGCTAGACACGCTGGCCAAAAGCCCCAAGTGCAAGCCAAAGTAGCCCCCAGGCAGCGCAAAAGCATTCACCGAACGGTCGCGCCCCAGCAGGATCTCCCAAGCAAAACGCGTCTCCAGGTCTGCCGGCAGGTCGCCACGCGCACGGGCTGCCGCCAGCAGCGGCTGCCAGACCGCCTGCACATACTCGGCCAGCACCGGGTCGTCCAGATAGTCTGGATCGCGGTAAAGCTCTCGGGCAATGCGGTCGCCCAAGCGTCGCTCGGCGCTGCTGCTCAACTCGGCGGCGTCGCCTAGCGCAGGCAAAGAAGGTGCCGGTACCCGCCCCGCCTGCGCCAGAGCGGGCCAGGCGCCACAGCCGGCGAAAACACACAGCACAAACACCCCCAGCGGCAAGGCAGCCATGCTTTTCAAGACGGAGCGGAGTTTTAGTTTTGACACAAATTCAGCCCATGAAATACTGCTGAGAATCGACCAAGAGTAGCCGGCCCAAAGCCGGGGCGAGGGCCATCAGCGCCCTGCGGCTGGCCGTATGATGCACGCTGAGCGCAAAGGCGAGGGCAGACATATGTTTGCTATGGCAGACTAACAGCTAAGGTTCACATGAGTGCTTTGACCCATTTTGACGTGCACGGCCAGGCCCATATGGTCGATGTGGCCGACAAACCCAGCACCCACCGTCTCGCAATCGCTGGCGGGCGAATTGACATGCTGCCTGCCACGCTGGCCATCATCGAGGCGGGCAGCGTCAAAAAAGGGGATGTGCTGGGCATTGCCCGGATTGCAGGCATTCAGGCAGCCAAAAAAACCAGTGATCTCATCCCACTGTGCCACCCACTGGCCCTGACCCGCGTTGCTATAGATTTCCAGGTGTCTGCAGCTGCTGGCGGCCAGCCCAGCGGTGTTGTTTGCACCGCCACGGTGCAGACCGTCGGCCAAACCGGCGTCGAGATGGAGGCCCTGACAGCCGTCACCGTGGCCCTGCTGACCATCTACGATATGTGCAAAGCCGTAGACCGGGGTATGACCATCAGTGATGTGCGGCTGCTTGAAAAGCATGGTGGCAAGTCGGGGAGCTTTGTAAGCCCTTGATGGAATTTTGCAGTGTCGAAAAAAAGCCGGGGTTTCGGTTAGCAGGCGATGCGGTTCTGCAGCAGCAGGGCGGAGCGACCGTCTTGGCAATGCGCATGCCCCCGTTTTGATCGGCATGCCACTTTTCAGGGCGGTACGACCATCACCTAAGCCCTGGTGGTTTTTTTGAAATTGACGCAACTTGTTTTTTGGCCTTAAGGGCCGGGAGTATCAGCTCAAGCCCGCGCCAGGCGGTAGACCGAGGTACCAGCGCGCAGATTGGGCGCGAGCCGTATCTCGGCGCCGTCTTGTAAACCAAAGCTGTCGAGCACCCGCAGACCACTGCGCTGTGCCAGCAGGGCCAGATCAGCATGGGTGCCAACCCGAATATTTGGCGTGTCATACCACTGGTAAGGCAGACGCCGTGTCACCGGCATGCGCCCGCGCAACACGCTCAGGCGGTTTGGCCAATGGGCAAAATTTGGGAACGCAACAATGCCGATGCGCCCCACGCGAACCGTCTC
>CAMATS010000343.1 GCA_945861195.1 Rhodoferax sp. OV413 | reverse complement strand
CCGGGCAGCCGGTGTTGCTGCGCGGTCGGGTGAGCGACACGCAGGGCCAAGCCCTGCCGGAGGCAAGCCTGGACTTTTGGCAAAACGCCGCCAACGGCCTGTACTGGCAGCTTGACCCACAACAGCCCCGCGACAACCTGCGCTGCCAGTTGCGTGTTGAGGCCGACGGCAGCTTTGAAATCGCCACGATACGCGCGGTGGCCTACCAGATCCCCACGGATGGGCCGGTCTGGACCGATTTGCTGCAGCTGGCCGGGCGCAGTCCCTGGAGGCCGGCTCATTTCCACCTGATTGTTTCGGCGCCGGGTTACCGACAGTTGGTGACCGAATTGTTCGACGCCGAAGACCCCTACCTGGACAGCGACGCGGTGTTTGGGGTTCGCGAGGCACTGGTGCGGCCCTACCAGCGGGTCAGCGATGCCGCTGCCTGCCAGCGCTTGGGTCTTGCAGGCAGCGAATGCCTGGAGATGCGGGTGAACTTAATTCTGGCCAAAGACGGCTCGTCCTGACTCAGACCGGGTGCCACTGCGCCTGCGCCTGGCTGGCCACCAGGCTGGAGGTGCCATGGTAATGCTCGCCCAGAGGGCGAAAGCTGTCGCTTTGGGCGGCTCGGCAGTTCTGGCCGAGCCCTGCATTAATCGGCCTGCAGTGCGCCGGCCAATAGTTCGGGCAGGCGTTGCAGCGGCAGGCGCATGCCACAGGCCTGGGCATGGCCGCCACCGCCAAAGCTCGCGGCCAGGGGAATGCAGTCAAAGCCCCGCTGCGAGCGCAAGCCAACTTTGACCTCGCCCTGCCGGTCAACCGACCACATCAGGGCAAAGGTGCCGCTTTTGAGCGACAAGGCATTGCCGATCTGACTGTGGAAAACGCCCGGCACATTGACCATCAAACCGCTGATCCCGTTGAGCACCACCGGCCGGGCTGAATCTGTCAAGTCGGCGGCGAGTTTGTTGAACTTGTCGGCCATCGCCTGCCCCCGCGCCACATAGCTGGCCAACTCGGCTGCACCAAAATTCGCAATCTCATGCCAGCGGCGGAAATCGAAAGCCTCCATGTCCAGCGCTGCCAAAAAAGCGGCACTCTGCGGGTACTGCCAGGTCCAGAGGTCGCGGTCCTCGACATGGCGCACCAAATCGGGCAGGGGGGTGTCGGGCAGAAAAAAGTCCCAGGCCAGCCTGGCGCCAGATTTTTTCAGATCGAAATACACCAGGCCACAGCGGCAGTCAAAACCCTGCAGACCATCGGCCGCGCTTTTGTGGTGGTCAAGCAGCACCAGCTGAGCCGCGCTCGCCTCGACCGCTCGCAGCAGCTCGCGCCCAAATGAAAAATCAAGAATATAGACCGCTCGTCCCAGCAGGTCGGGCAGCTCATGCACCGCAGTGATCTGACCGTGCTCTAGCGCCAAAAACTCGGCCTGCCCCTGGTAGAAGCGCCAGGCCGCAAGGGCTGCGGCAAAGCCGTCTGGGCAGCTGCGACCATGGTAGATGATCAGGGGCTTAGGGTCGTTTTGCTTGGGCCGCAGCAACAGACCCAAGGGGAGAATCCGGCTCATTGGGAAACCGTACCCGGCCGGGGGATTTGTTTGAATCGAATCTTGCGGTCAAGCTCGATAGCGTCTTTCTTCAACTGACGTTGGGCGTCGAGTTGTTGCCCGGCGAGCAGCCACTGGGTAAATTCTTCCGGGGTTTCCAGGGTCAGCGGACCCAATGCCCCAGCCCGAAAATCATGAATCAGAAGCTCCGCCGCTTTTTGCAGCTGGACCCGCTGGCCCGATTGCAGTGCGCCGCGCTGGCGCCCTATGGCCTCGAGCAAAGCTTCTTCAGTAAAAGCCGCCGCATCGGCCAGTTTGTAGCGCAGCTGCAAAGCCTGCGGGTAGTGGGTCTTGAGGTAATCGAGCAACTCGAGCGCCACCTCTTCCTCGCTGAACGCATTGCGCCCGATCGCGCCGCTGGCGGCCAGGTTGTAGCCGCTTTTGGCTACGATGATGCGTGGCCATAGCAGGCCAGGTGTGTCGTACAGATAGAAGTCATCCGCCAGCGTGATGCACTGCTCCAGCTTGGTGATGCCGGCCTCGTCGCCGGTTTTGGCTGCACGCCGGGCGGTCAAGGTATTGATCAAGGTCGATTTGCCGACATTAGGAATACCGCAAATCAGCACCCGCATCGGCTTGGCCATGCCACCGCGGCCGGGCGCCAGTGCCCGGCAGGCCGGCAGCAGCGCCCGCACCTGGGCGGCCACGCTGGCATCCAGCGCCAGCGCATGGGTGCCGGGTTGGCTGCAGTAGTGGGCCAGCCAGGCAGCGGTCTGGGTCGGGTTTGCCAGGTCTTGTTTGTTGAGCAGCTTGAGCCCGGGCCGGTCCCCGGTGAGCTCGGCAAGCATCGGGTTGGCGCTGGAGCCGGGCAGGCGGGCGTCCAGCAGTTCAATCACCACATCGATCGACTTGATGCGCGCCTGAATGGCTTTTTTGGTCAGGTGCATGTGACCGGGGAACCACTGAATAGCCAAACTCATCTCCTCCTGCCGGCAAAGCCCCGTGCTCAGCGGCCGCGTGTGGTGGCCAAAGCACCGATTGTCCTCGCTTTGGCGGTTTGTTCAGTCTTCGATGGCGCCACGCAGCGCTTTGGTTTGCGCGCGCTGGGTTTTGGCTTCCAGGCGGCGGCGGCGGGCTGCCAGGGTAGGGCGAGTCGCTCGCCGGGCCTTGGGCGCCAGCGCCACACTGTTGACAACTTCGTGCAAGCGCACAAAAGCATCGAGCCGGTTCATCTCTTGGGTGCGGTGCTGTTGGGCCTTGATCACCAGCACGCCAGCCTTGGTGATGCGGCTGTCGGCCAAGGCCATGAGTCGGGCCTTGACATCATCAGGCAAGGAGGACGCCTGGATGTCAAAACGCAGGTGGATGGCGCTCGATACCTTGTTGACGTTTTGCCCACCCGCCCCTTGGGCGCGAATGGCTGTTACCTCGACCTCTGCCTCCACAATCATCAGCGACGGGGCAGGGCTTTGCTCAGCCATGCGACTGTGGTGTGGCGGCGCTCGCGGCAATGGAAGGCAGGCTGCTGCGCACATCGCCGCATTGGGCCCGGTGGCGCAGCGCATGCTCCATGATCACCAGCGCCAGCATGGCCTCGGCAATCGGGGTTGCCCGAATGCCCACGCAAGGGTCGTGGCGGCCCTTGGTGACCACCTCGGTGGGCTGGCCAGCCGTGTCGATTGAGCTGCGCGGCTTGAGGATGGAGCTGGTGGGCTTGATGGCTATCGATACCTCCAGGTCTTGCCCGGTGCTGATGCCGCCCAGCACGCCACCGGCATGGTTGGACAAAAAGCCTTGCGGCGAGAGCGCGTCGCCGTGGTTGCTGCCGCGCTGAGACACGCTGCCAAAGCCGGCGCCAATTTCGACCCCCTTGACAGCATTGATGCCCATC
>CAMATS010000342.1 GCA_945861195.1 Rhodoferax sp. OV413 | reverse complement strand
GACGGATGGGAACTGCGTCAAAAATACATCCAACGAGTCGCCCTCTTCCAAGTAATCGAAAAGATTTTGGACCGGCACACGCGTTCCCGCAAAGACGGGGGCTCCGCTTTGAATGTCTGGGTCAACGGTGATGAGGTTACTGGTCATGGTGCGGCTCCGTCAGCAGTTGTGCCGATCTAGTTTACCCGTCAGGGTGGTTGTTGGGGTGGCACGGGTTCGGGCGGAAGTGGCATCGCATGGCCCTGCCGTACCACCTCAGGCGCGCCGTCGCCCGTGATGGCTGGATCGGTCTGCACCACGACTTGCTTGGCCGGCTGTGCAGATGTTGTCAGCGCCACCGCAGTAGCCCTGAGCGGAGAGTTCGGTGTCAGCACACCAAAATAGCGATGCCGATGGGTGCGTGGCGGTGGCACCAGCGCCACAATGCGCTCTATCAGCTCCAGCGGTGTGAGGTGCAGTTCGTCTACCTTGGCACCTCGCATGTCACTTGTGGGCTCGATGTGCTGCTTGGCGCAGCGGTAGACCAAGGCAGAGCCCTCTTTGCGCAAACGATCCATTGCAAACGGTGGGCGGGCGCAGCAGCGCAGCAGCCACTCCAGGGCGGCGCGGTCGTCTGCTTCGATACACACCCCCGCGTCCACCGAGAACCCGCTTTGCCACGAGATGCAGGTTCATCTGGTCAACGATGGCCCGGTGACGATTCCTCTTCGCGTGGTTTAGGTGACTGTGTCCCCTGGGAGCGCGGGCTGATCACGAGACCTGACGGTTATGATCGAGACGGCTGAAGCGCTTGCCGGTCGACTTTTCATTTCTTTGGGAGTAAAGCCATGGGTTTGATGGTGTCCCTTAAGTGGGCGATAACGGTTTTTGGCATGCTTGTGTTTGGCCTGACCATGATTGCGCCGGCTTCGGCACAGCAAAGTACCGCCTCTTTCGGGATCGGGGTCCTACCCAACGTCAGCGCCCGGGTGATTCTGACCAGCTATCAGCCCATGCGCGAGTATTTCGAGCGGGAACTCAAACGCGGTGTAGACATCTCCACTGCGCCGGATTTTCGGGCTTTTGCCGAGAACACCAGGCGTGGCGATTACCACTTGGTCGTGACGGCGGCCAACCTGGGGCGGGTGGCTCAAGTGGACAGCAACTGGCATCCGCTGGCCATCTACGACCCCAAGATCCCGGCCATCCTGGTGGCCCTTGCTGACAACGCCAACGCTTCAGTCACACAGTTGCGTGGCAAATCTTTGGCTTTGGCCAACCCGCAATCGCTGGTGGCACTTGCTGGCTTGGAGTGGCTGGGTGGCCAGGGCCTGCGCCAGGGTGCTGACTTCAAAACCGTAATCGCCGCCAATGACGACAGTTTGGGCGCGGTGTTGCGTACGGGCGAGGCGCCACTGGCCATTATGAGCATGGGCGAGTTCCGCGCCAAACCAGAGGCCATGCGCAACACCCTGCGCGTCGTCACTGAAATCGCCAAATTGCCGGGCTTTCTGGTGATGGCCAACCCAGGGCTGCCCGCCGCTGAGCTAAAACGACTCAAGACATTGATCCTGGCTTTTCCTCAAACAGACGAGGGCAAAAAATTCTTCGCCTTGTCGGGCTTTGCCAATATTCGTGAAGTGACTGAGCTAGAACTCAAAACCTTGGATGCGTTCAATGACAGCACGCGCCAGGGGCTGGGTGGCTGAAACACATGCGGGGGCGTCTGGGTCTGAAGGGCAAGCTGGTTCTTGCCGGCATGGCGGTCCAGTTGTGTGTGCTGGCACTGGTTGGCACTGGCACCTTATGGTGGGTGGTTCGTTTTCTTGAAGAGGATCAGCAGGCAACCGCACGTCAGATCAAGCCGCTGCTGGTGGCCGCGCTCGCGGTCCCCATGGCGCAGCGCGACTACGCCTCCGTCGCAGCGATCCTGAAGGAGAGTCGGGCGGCCAGTGAGCTGGTGTTTCTGAGCGTGAGCGACGCGAATGGAAATCTGATAGCCGAAGATGGGCCCGCGCCACCTGCCCCAGCCGATGCGCCAGTGCTCACGGCGGCCAAGCTGCCAGTCGACGAATTTTCTGTCCCGCTCAGCCTAGGCGGCCAGGCATTGGGCGCCGTTAAGTTTGGTTTGTCCCGAGCCAACATCGAGCAGGCCGCGCGCGGTGTGAGCGTCCACGTCCTGCAGGTGGGCGCCTTGGCGCTGCTGGTGTTTTCATTGCTGCTCTGGTGGATCAGCGTGGCCCTGACCCGGCCGCTGCAACTGCTGGTGACGGCCACCCGCGATATTCGGGCCGGCAATTACGACATCGATCTTGTCAGTGGTGGTGGTGATGAGATCGGTACCCTGGAGTCGGCTTTTATTGTTATGAATCTGGAGATCCGGCGCAAGGTCGCTGAGTTGATCGAAAGCGAGGCTTTGCAGCGCCGTTACCTTCGGGAGTCCCTGGCCAAGCAGGGGCAGGTTGAGCAGGCCTTGCAGCAGGCTGAAGACGCCACGACCGCCAAGTCGGAGTTTCTGGCCAACATGAGCCATGAAATTCGCACGCCGCTGAACGCCATTTTGGGTTTCTCGCAATTGCTGCAGTCAGCGCCTTTGAAGGGCTTGCATCTTGAGTACATGGGCAACTTGCTTCAGGCGGGCGAGTCGCTGCTGAGTATCCTGAACGATGTGCTGGATTATTCCAAGATGGAAGCTGGCCGGCTGGAGTTGGTCAAAGAGAGCTTTGATCTTAAAGAACTGTTGAGCGCGGTGGCCCAATTGTTTTCCTACCAGTTGCATGAGAAAAACTTGTCCCTGCGGGTGCAGGTTGACGACGCCGTGCCGACGCACCTGCTGGGCGACGCGCTGCGCTTGCGTCAGATCCTGATCAATCTGGTGGGTAATGCTTTCAAGTTCACAGAGCAGGGTGCGATTGAGATCACCGTGGAATGCCCGCACCGTACCGACGAGAGACTGGCCCTGAAATTTTCGGTGATTGATTCTGGCATTGGCATGAATGAACAGCAGGTGAGCCGCCTCTTCCACTCTTTTGCGCAAGCCGACACTTCCATCACCCGTCGCTTTGGTGGCACTGGGCTGGGACTGTTCATTTGCCGGCAACTGGTGGGGTTGATGGGCGGCGTCATCCGTGTTGAGAGCGCGCCCGGTGTCGGCTCATCGTTCAGTTTCACGGTCAATCTGTCAGAGTCTGAGTCGCAGTTGGGCACGGAGTCGTCACAAGAGCCAGCAATGCCAGACGATGGGGCAGCGCTGCGTGACCTGAAAGTGCTGCTGGTTGAGGACAATCCGGTTAATGTCATTGTGGCGCGGTCCTTTTTGGACGGGCTAGGCATGCAGGTCACCACGGCAGTGGATGGGCTGCAGGCGGTCGAGCGGGCGTTGGGCGCAAACTTTGACCTGATTCTGATGGATCTGCGGCTGCCAGGCATTGACGGCCTGGAGGCA
>CAMATS010000341.1 GCA_945861195.1 Rhodoferax sp. OV413 | reverse complement strand
CTGCTGTTGCTGCTGATGGCGCCGCTGCTGCGCCTGGCGCTGGAAGGGTGGGGCGGTGTGGGTCAGGCGGCACCGTCGCTGTGGCAGATGTGGCAGGACGACTACCTGCGCTGGCGCGTGGGCTGGTCGGTGTTGCAGGCGGCGGCCACCTGCGTGGCGGCCTTGGCACTGGGTCTGCCAGTGGCCTGGGTGCTGGCCCGCTTTGAATTTTTGGGCCGAACCTTGAGCCTGCGCCTGCTGATGCTGCCCTTTGTGGTGCCCACTCTGGTTGCGGCCATCGGCGTGCTGGCACTGTGGGGCCCGCAGGGGCTGCTGGCCGGCCTGTTGGGGCTGGATTTGCAGGGCACGCCCTGGCTGCTGCTGTATGGCAACCTGTTCTTTAACCTGTGTCTGGTGGTGCGTGCCGGTGTCGAGGCGCTCGAGCGGGTCAGCGCCAGCCAGTTAGCGGCTGCCCGCTCGCTGGGTGCCACGCCCTGGCGTGCCTTTTGGCGCATTGAATGGCCGGCCATCGCGCCCTGGCTGGCGTCTAGCCTTTGTCTGGTGTTCTTGTATTGTTTTGCTGGCTTCGGGCTGGCTTTGGTGCTGGGCGGCCAGCGCTATGCCACGGTCGAGGTTGAGATCTACACCCTGGTAGCGCACGAACTCAAGCTGGCCGAAGCCAGTGCGCTGTCCTTGGCCATGCTGCTGCTGACCGGTGGCGTGGCGCTGCTGTACGCCGGCTTGGAGCGGCGGCTTGGCGTGCCGGCTCGCGTGGAGCCGGTGCCGCGCCATGCGCCGCGCGGGCTGGCTCAGTGGCTGGCCTTGGCAGCAGCGCTGGCGATGCTGCTGCTGGTCTGTGCCGCGCCGCTGTTGGCGATCGTCTGGCGCGCACTCATGGCCGGACCGGCGGCTTGGGCTGAACTGTTGGCAGCAGAAACTCTGGCAGCACTTTGGAACACCCTGCGCTTCTCAGGGCTGGCCCTGCTGCTCGCCACCTTGCTGGGGCTGGCCCATGCGATCTCTGCGCGGGCCTGGTTGCCGTGGCGCGCGGCCAGCTACCTGCCTTTTGTGGTGTCGCCAGTGACGGTGGCCTTTGGCCTCTTGTTGCTTTACCCGGGCTGGACCGCCAGCCTGCCACTGCTGCTGGCGGCCTACGCCCTGCTGGCCTACCCCTTTGTGACTCAATCCCTGACTGCCGGCCTAGACAGCTTGCCGCCGCAATTGGCGCAGGCTGCACGTACTTTGGGCGCCGGTCCTTGGCGCACCTTGTGGCGCGTGACCCTGCCGCTGCTGCGCCCGGCGCTGCGCCGGGGCATGGCCTTTGCCGCCGCAAGCGCGGTCGGTGAGTTTGCAGTGACCTTGTTTTTGTCGCGCCCAGAGTGGGCCACCCTCAGCACCCTGATTTATGAGCGGCTGGGCCGCCCCGGCGCCGCCAACCGCGATGCCGCGCTGGTGCTGGCCTGCCTGCTGATGGCGCTGGCGCTGCTGGCGTTTTTGCTCATCGAGCGGCCCAGCCGGCAAGACCTGCGGCCAGACCAGGCCGACGCCCGTGCTTGAACTTCGCAACATCTGCAAAAAGTATGGCGACCGGGCTCTCGCTGCCGGGCTTAGCCTGCAGGTTGGGCCTGGCGAAACCCTGGCTTTGTTGGGGCCATCGGGCGCGGGCAAAAGTACCCTTCTCAAAATTGCAGCCGGGCTGGAGCCGCCGGACCACGGCAGCGTCTGGTTCAACGGTCAGGACATCACAGGGCTGGCGCCGGAGCGGCGCGGCTTCGCCCTGATGTTTCAAGACTTTGCGCTTTTCCCGCATCTCAATGTGCTCGACAACGTGGCGTTTGGTTTGGTCGAGCAACGCATCAAACGCCCCGCTGCCCGAGCCCGTGCGTCAGCGATGCTGAGCCGCTTTGGCCTGGCCGAGCATGCGCATCAGCGTGTCTGGACGCTCTCGGGTGGTGAGCAGCAGCGCGTAGGTTTGGCGCGGGCCTTGATCACCGAACCACGGGCTCTTTTGCTCGATGAGCCCTTTTCTGCGCTTGACGCCGAACTGCGACAAAGTTTGCGTCAGGAGTTCCGCCAACACATCGCAGCAGCCGGGGTAGCCACGCTGTTGGTAACCCACGACGAGCAGGAGGCTCGGGCCATGGCCTCTCGCGGCTTGCGACTGCGCTCCGGCCAACTCGAAGCGCTGTGGTGAGACCCTGGACAGGGCGGCGGGCTCTGTCGCACTAGCGCCCAGATCATAAGAATTAGCCTTGATTGAACGAAGGAATTTCCGATTGAATTGCTGAATGCGATCGAACCGTAGTTCTTCAAGGCTCTGGTGAAGGGCAGCGCCGGCAATGGCGATACGCTTACCGGTCACGGTCAATGCGAAGGGGCCAGCCTGCCCGAATGGAAGTGCTGGCCCCGGGGGGTTTTACCTGCGAAGCTTGGCGAGCTCAGCCATCATTTCATTGACAGTGGCCTCACCCACGCTAGCAGAGTACTTGGCAATGACGGGCTTCATCTTGTCGCGCAGCTTGGTCATTTCGGCGGCGGGTAATTCGGTGACTTGCATGCCGGCTTTCTTCAGATCAGCCAGGTTGCCGCTGGCGGCGTCGCGCGCCACTTTGCGCTGTGTCTGGGTCGCTTCGTTAGCGGCATCGCTGATGATTTTTTTCTCGGCAGCGTTGAGGGTGTCCCAGAACTTCTTGCTGACGATGACCGACTGCGGGTTGTACACATGGTTGGTCAATGTCAGGTGCTTTTGCACTTCAGCAAACTTGTTGGCCAGAATCACGTTGAGCGGATTTTCCTGGCCGTCGATGGCCTTGGATTCCATCGCGCCATAGACCTCGGTAAAGGCCATTGGTGTCGGGTTGGCGTCCAGTGCCTTGACCCAGTCCAGGTTGATCGGGTTGGGGATGACGCGAATCTTCAGGCCGGCCAGGTCATCGACCTTGTTGATGGGGCGCTTGGAATTGGTCATGTTGCGAAAGCCAAGTTCCCAGTAGGCCACGCCCACAATACCTTTTTCCTGCAGCTTGTCGTGCATCTTCTTTCCGAAGGGACCGTCCACCACGGCGTCAGCTTCAGTGGCGTTGGCAAACAGGAAGGGGAAGTCGTACAGCGCGAATTCCTTGACCTGGCTGGCCAAAATACCCGAGTTCAGCGAGACCATTTCAATGGTG
The DNA here is from genome assembly GCA_945861195.1 of Rhodoferax sp. OV413. GTDB lineage: Bacteria > Pseudomonadota > Gammaproteobacteria > Burkholderiales > Burkholderiaceae_C > Rhodoferax. The sequence continues at coordinate 296 of CAMATS010000341.1, read as the reverse complement.
CCGCCTTGCAGGGCTGACACGTTGGGTGCGTCGCCACCCAGCACGCCGGATGGGAACAAGTTGACCTTGATCTTGCCGGCGGACTTGGCCGTGACAATCTCAGCAAATTTCTCCATACCGACCATGATCGGATGACCCTTTGGATTTTGCGTGGCGAACTTGATGGTGTGCTCGCGCACCTCTTGGGCAGATGCCAAGCCAAAAGCGGCTAGAGCGGCAGCGGCCACCAGAGTTTTGATCATCAGACGTTTCATGTTGTCTCCTGGAAATGTTTCAAAGTACGCATATAAAAAAGT
>CAMATS010000340.1 GCA_945861195.1 Rhodoferax sp. OV413 | reverse complement strand
CTGGTGCTGAGCGAATTTGGCCGTACTTTCAGGCAAAACTGCAACAACGGCACAGACCATGGCCATGGCCGTGTCGACTGGGTGCTAGGCGGTAGCCTGCGGGGTGGCCGGGTGGTAGGGGAGCAGGTCGCAGTCACCCAGGCCAACCTGTTCCAAAACCGTGACTATCCGGTGCTCAATGACTACCGCGCCATCATCGGCGGCCTGCTGGCCCGCCAGTACGGCTTGGGCCCAAGCGACCTAAACAGCCTGTTTCCGGGGACCCAGGCCAGCGACCTGGCACTGCTCTGAATCCGGGCCCCGGGGCGCGGCTGTTTCGCGGGGAAGCCTTGTCTGTACCCTAAGCGGCTGCCAGCTGATAAAACTCCGGCAGGTTGAACACCGAATTGGGCGCATGGGGGCGCAGCACAGGCGGCATGGGTTTGAAGCCCACCGAGCTGTCAGCACGATCGGCTCGCACCGAATATTCGGACTGAGGGCTGACCAGTTCCCCGATGGTGTGCGCTTTCAGAAACGCGGCGCGAGTGAGGTCGATTTGCTCCTCTAACCAGCCAGTCAAGCTTGCCTCGTCTCCTGGCGTGCCCGCTTCATCGCTGGGGCCAGAAAAAATCTTGACCACATCCCAGACCGTAATCTCAAAGGGGTCCTGCTCCATCTGGTAGCCGCCGCCGGGGCCCCGAAAAGACCGAATCAGCTGGTGATCGCGCAGGATTTTGATCAGGCCTTCGAGGTAAGACACCGACAACTGCAAGGCCTTGGCAACCGCCTGTGTGCTCACCGTGGCGCCGTAAGGCACGCCCGCCACGACGACCAAAATATTCAGTGCATGCATCGCTTTTTTGCTAACCATGGTATTTCCCTTTAGGCTTTTTAAACGTTCCGAGTAGAATCGTAAACGATAACTATATTAAATATCTCTTCAAAAAAAATATAATTCTCTTTATCTATATTATTTCTACTCAAATCAGGTCCTATGATTCAACAAAAACTTATGCACCGCATTGGCGTCATCGGCAAGCTTGCGGAAGTCCCGGTTTCGACCCTGCGAGTTTGGGAATCCCGTTACCGCGCGGTCACTCCTGGCAAGACCGAGGGTAAGCACCGCCTTTACAGCGACCAAGACCTGCTCAAAGCCACCCTGCTCAAACAGCTGTGCCGCAAGGGGCATGCCATCAGCACCATTGCTCAGCTGGATTTAAAACAGCTCAACGAACTCCAGCAACGGCACGCCAGTGCCCCTGCAGCGGCGGGCCAGCAACAGTTGCAGCCCCAAACCTTGGCCATAGCGGTGGTCGGAATGGGCTTGGCAGCGCGCATTGAGTCGAGCAAATTCACCCTGAGTTTTTTGCACAACCGGAGTACCCTGAGTGAGGTGCACACCGACATCGACGCCGCCAAAAAAGCCGAATTTGAGAAGCCAGCGCAAATTTTGCTGGTGAAGACCAGCACGCTGCACGAGGTGCTTATGGCCGATATCCAGGCTATCGCCAGCCGCAACCAGATCGCTCGGACCATCGTGATTTACAACTACGGCACACAACGGGCCGCAGAGGCCATGAAGCGCGCAGGCATAGTGGTTCGACGAGAACCCGTGTCGGACCATGAATTGGCTGATTTGGTCAGCTCTGTGTTGCTGGCGGACCCCGCTGGCTGGGCCGGTAACCCCGGCCTAGGCATCACGATTCCGATGCGCAAATACTCCGAAGACGCCCTGGCCCGTGCTGCGCTGATTCCGAACAAGGTGCAGTGCGAATGCATACGCCATGTCGCCGAAACCATTTCCCAGTTGGCCAGCTTTGAGCAGTACAGCAAAGAATGCCTGAACCAAAGCCCAGACGACAGCCATCTGCATGCCCATCTGGTCTCGGTGTCCGGCTCGGCGCGGGCCATGTTCGAGGGCGCGCTAGACATGGTCTCCAAGCACCTGGGCATTGATCTGAACACGCTGGCACCGCCCCAGGAGGCGCCCGCTGCGCGCTAGCTGGTTTGGTACTGTCGGCGCTGGCCAGGCTGGCTGGAATTTTTCATCAGCATTGCTCGGCAAGGGTTCGCTTCAACGCCAAAAGAAGTTCAAAGTGGTGCGCTCAAGCGCAGACCCAAGGACCAGTTTTTGGGTAGTCCGGGCTCATAAAACTGAAGTGCGCTCTGATTAACGATGACCGAGCCGACATAACTTTCGTCCAGCAGGTTGTTCAATCGGCCAAACAGACTCACCGCAAGCTGGCCAAATCGCCAGCGATGACTCGCCGACAGATTCAATACGGTATGCCCGTCGGCTGAGGCGGTGTTGGTATCGTTGGCAAATATGCGTCCCGAGTGGGACAGCTCAACACTGACACGGCCGCCCAAGGGTTCGCCAGTTTTGCCAGGAATTTTCGCTTGGCTGGACCAGACCAGCTCAGAGAAAAGGCTGGTCTGAGCAATGCCAGGAATTTTGTTGCCTGAAGTCACCTTGGTGATCACGCCCGAGGCCTCAGATTGGAACGCCTCAGCGTATTGCGCATCGATGCCAGAGGCTGACAATGTGGTGCTCAGAGTCGGCGTCAACAGCGCAGTTGCGGCGAGCTCCCAGCCCGTTCTTGAGGTTCCCGGCGCATTTTTATACGCTGTACGACCACTGCTGCTCACTGCCACAACAAGCTCGTCAGCCGTGTCAATCTTGAAGAGGGCCAGGTCAAGTCGGGCCCTCGAATCAATCACCCACTTGGCCCCCAGCTCAAAATGCCGACTCACGGACGCGTTCAAGCCGGGATTAAATTCAGCGACTGGCGTCGTGCTGCCCGGCGCCGAGATTTTGTAGGCCATCTCGGAGAGCGTAGGCGTCTCAAACCCACGACCATAGTTGGCATAAATATTCAGGTCATCGGTGGCGTGGAAAGTGACGCCTACAACCGGATTGACAGCGCTGTAGGCCTTATTACCCGAGCCATCGAGCCCGTCTTTGAGGTAATAATCGTCGCTCGTAAATCGAACCGTGCTGTGACGAAAGCCAAACACAGCTGATAAAGAGGCGTTGACCAGCGCTGTGCCTTGCACATAAAAATCGCTGTTTTCTGACTGGTTGTCTTCATTGCGCGTAGTCGTCGATTTTTGGCCCAAGGAAGCAGCACCGCTTTGCCGCTGCTCGCGGGCCCGGTCAAACTCATAGCCACCGACCCATTGAACCGGGACACCGCCATAAAGCTCTTTGGCGGTGTATTGCAGGCCCAGGCCGTAGTAGTTTCGGGCGAGTCCAGTCCAGGCGCCGCTAGCGTTGGCTCCAGGGGTGCCCACTTGGTACTGCAGATTGTCACGCGTGCCGAAATAGCTTCGCAGCAACGCCGATTTATTCTGACTGAACCGGTAATTTGCAGAGGCACCCAACTGGTTTTGCAGCACTGTCTTGCGCACAAAATAATTGCTCGCTCCGGTACCAGCCATGGCGGGATTAGCAATCAGATTTTCCCGCGTCAA
>CAMATS010000339.1 GCA_945861195.1 Rhodoferax sp. OV413 | reverse complement strand
ATGCCCAGACCACGGGCCACTGCAGGGTAGTAGCTGCCTGCCGGCGCACCCACCGCGACCAGCGGCAAATCAGGGGCAAACTGCAGTTTGAACAGGGGGTTGGTGCCAGCCGTGCCGGCACTCGGGCCGGGGCTCAAGGCCAGTTGGGTCAGCAGGCCGGCGAGCCGCCCCGCATTTGACTCGTTAAGTTGACCGGCGTCGTTCAGGCCGGCCTCGATCAGCTTTTGCGAGATGGTGGCAATCACCAGATCCACCACCTGGCGCGAGGGCGCCAGCGCATCGCCCAGGGCCCAGGTGCCCAGGCCATACAGGTGCCGCATTTGCCGGGCCCAGATCCTGGCGCCAAACACCGCTGCGTCATGTCTCCAATGGTCAGACAGGCCCAGCACATGGGCAGCATCGCTGGGCGTAAATCCACTGTAAATGGCCAGACCCTTGCGCTCCAGCCGGGCCAGCGCGCGCGACATCGCCCGGTCATGGATGTTGCAGTGCTCCATGTCCAAGGGCCCCTGAGCAAGCTGCTCCCAGGCGCGCAATTCGTCATCGGGCAAGCGGTCAATCAGGGTGTCATGGCTTTGCAGCCGCTGCACAAAGCGGATCTGGCTGGCATGCGGCGACTCGTGTTGCTGCCGCTCCAACACCGCCAGCACCTTGGGGTGTTCATGGGCCAGCAGACTCAAGGGCAGCACCCGGCGCGGCCCGATGGCCAGACCCTGGCCGCCAAGCATGCGGATCTCGCTGTCCCCTCCGAGGCCGATGGCATAGACCTTGACTGCTTCAATCATGGGGCGCCAGCTGCCAATCATGGCCCCGTCAAAACTCAGGGCGGGGTGGCCGCCACGCACAATAGCAATGTCGGTGGTGGTGCCGCCCATGTCGGCCACGATGGCGTCGCTCAAGCCACTCAGCGCGCAGGCGCCGAGCAAACTGGCAGCGGGGCCCGACAGCACTGTGCCAACCGGCCGCTGCAGCGCCGAGGCGACATTGACCAGCGTCCCGTCACCTTTGACCATCATCAGGGGCGCCGAGACTTCGTGCAAGGCCAGGGTGCGCTTGACAGATTCAATCAAGGCCTTGATGTGGGAAATCATGCGCGCGTTCAAGGCCACGGTCAAAGCGCGTCGGGGTGCCCCAAGGCTGGACGCCAGCTCATGGCCGCAGGTGACGGGCTTGTCACACAGCGCTTCAACCCAGGCGCGCAGCTGCTGCTCATGCGCCGGGTTGCGCACCGCAAAACTGGCAGAAATGGCAAACGCGCTGACGCGAGGTGCGTGGCGCAAGATGGCGGCTTTGGACGCCGCCTCATCCAGCGCCACAGCCGGATGGCCGCCAGCGTCATGGCCGCCTGGCAAGGACACAATGGCCTCAGCGCCCACCAGCTCAAGCAGCCCGCTGGACTTGATCTGGGCAGCCTCATAGCCAGCCAGCAAGACACAGATCGGCGAGCCCTTGCCTTCGACCACCGAGTTGGTCGTCAGCGTGGTGGACAGCGACACCAGCATCACCTGGGCCAACCCTTCCTTGGGCAGCCGGTCCAGCGAGGCGCTGATACCAACCGCCAGGTCAAACCGGGTGGTCAGGCTCTTCGCCGCTGCCACCACCTGCTTGTCTTGGTCCAGCAGCACCGCGTCGGTGTAGGTGCCACCGGTGTCGATACCCAGGAAATACCGCATGCTTCAGCACTCGATGACATTGACCGCCAGGCCGCCTCGGCTGGTTTCCTTGTATTTGGTCATCATGTCGCGGCCGGTATCGCGCATGGTTTTGATCACCTGGTCCAGCGACACAAAATGGGTGCCATCACCGCGCAAGGCCATGCGCGCCGCATTGAGCGCCTTGACTGAGCCCATGGCATTGCGTTCGATGCAGGGGATTTGAACCCGACCACCGACCGGGTCGCAGGTGAGGCCAAGGTTGTGCTCCATGCCAATTTCAGCAGCGTTTTCAACCTGCTGCGGCGTACCGCCCATGACAGCCGCCAAGCCAGCCGCAGCCATGGAACAGGCTACGCCCACCTCGCCCTGGCAACCCACCTCGGCGCCACTGATCGAGGCATTTTCTTTGTACAGCAGGCCGATGGCCCCGGCTGTCAGCAAAAAATCCCGAATGCCCGCCATGGATGCCCCGGCGCAAAAGCGGTCGTAATAGTGCATCACCGCAGGCACGATGCCCGCTGCCCCATTGGTGGGCGCAGTAACGACCCGCCCGCCTGCCGCATTTTCTTCATTCACCGCCATCGCGTAGACATTGACGAAATCAAGAATAGTGAGCTGGTCTTTCAGCGCATCCTCGGGGCGGGTAGTCAGTGTGCGATACAGCTCGGCCGCACGGCGCTTGACCCGCAGGCCGCCCGGCAAATGACCCTCGGTACGACAACCGCGTGCCACACAGGCTTTCATGGCATCCCATATTTGGTCCAGGCTCGCGTCCAACTCGGCGTCGGTGCGCCAAGCGTACTCATTGCGTCGCATCACCTGAGCGATCGAGAGGCCAGTGCGCACGGTAATGGCCAGCAATTCGTCCCCGCTGGAAAACGGGTGTTCAAGCCGAGTCGGGTCGACCACCAGCTTGGGCTGATCGACCGAGCGGTCAGCCTCTTCCTGCGACACGACAAAGCCGCCACCCACCGAAAAGTAGCACCGCTCCTCGATCTGCTCGCCGTCGCTTGCAAAAGCCAGGAAGCGCGCGCCATTGGCATGAAACGGCAGGGTCTCATTGCGCAAAAACAAAATATCACTGCGCTCTTTGAACGCCATCCGCTGTTCACCATTGAGCAGCAGGCTGGCATCTTCGCGGATCTGCCTGATGCGCGACTCAATGGTGTCGGGGTCGATGCTGTCGGGCAGCAAGCCGCCCAAACCGAGCATGATGGCCGTGTCGGTGCCATGCCCCTTGCCGGTGGCACCGAGCGAGCCGTACAGCCGGGCCTCGATGCGGGCCACTTGGCTGATTTGCCCGGCCTTTGCGAGTCGGCGCGCAAACATCGCGGCGGCCTTCATGGGACCCACCGTGTGCGACGACGAGGGCCCAATGCCGATCTTGAAAAGGTCAAAAACACTCAGGGCCATCTAGGGCTTTCTTGAAACATGTGAAAAAGGAGTCTGCGCAGCAATGCATTGTGCTGAGCTGCCAATCGACAAATGTCAGCAGAACGACATCAGCCCATCAGGAAGCGACCGCAGCCGAGCGCAGAGCCAGCCCGATGGGGGCTGAATCGGCGCTGCCGTTCGCATGCAAAATGGTGTCGCATGCTGACCACGCCGGGGTGCGCAGGCTCCCCATACTGCAGCTGTTGTGGGCCGGCTTGCGGCCCGTCTACCGCCTTCAGGAGAACTTATGAGCGACGCTCAAACCGAAATACAGGCCCCTCGAGGCAAACGAGCCGGCGGCGGGCGCGAAGCCAAGCGGGCCGCGCGGTCTGCGAGAAGCAGCAGTTTCGTACCCTACATCACGCGCAAAA
>CAMATS010000338.1 GCA_945861195.1 Rhodoferax sp. OV413 | reverse complement strand
GACAAGGCGGTGCATATTCGGCATGCGGCCTACGCCCGGCATCTGCCCGAGTTTGCCCAAACCCTCAAAGAACCAGAGCCTGCAGACTTTGCGCCCGGCGTGGTGTTGCTGCTGGCCGAATCCAAGCTCGACGGCTCGGCCTTGGGCACGATGCGACTCCAAAGCAACGAATTCAAGCCCTTGGCGCTGGAGCAATCGCTTGATTTGCCAGACTGGCTCCGAACCCAAAGACTCGCCGAAGCGACCCGCCTGGCGGTGACCGCGGACCGGATGGGCCGGATGGTGAAAACAGTTTTGTTCAAAAGCTACTTCCAGCACTGCCAAACCACCGGTGTTGACTGGATGGTGATCGCCGGCCGCGAGCCGATTGACCGCATGTACGACAGCCTGCTGTTTGAAGATGTCTTTCCAGGCCGGGGGTATATCCCCTTGCGTCACGCAGGCAACCTGCCGCACCGGGTGATGTCATTTCACATTGCCTCAGCACAGGAGCGCTGGGCCAGGGCCAATCACCCCCTGTTCGACTTTGTTTTCACCACGGCGCATCCGGACATCAAACTCGGAAGCCCTTTGAAAACAGCAGACCGGCGGCAAAGAGTCTGGGGCGCCCCTACCCTGGCTGGCCTGCTCAACTGAGGGCAGGGCCATCAAAAATATGAAGTAGAACATCATGTTTTTCTTGCAAGCCGATGATTTAGATGTTGTTTTTAATTAACGAACAAGAAGGAATATAGCCAAAGCAGGCCAAAGCAGGCTTGTCAATTGCCGCCTGAAGCACTACCGTGCGAGTTCTAAAGAATTCGAGGGAATAAACACCATGGCGCTGACCTTGTCACAGGTTCAAGCCCGGCTGGAGCGGTACGGGCGCAGAAACGAATCGTTTCTGTATTTTTTTTCCTGCTACGGCCTGCCGCTGCTCATTGGCCTTGGCTCTGTGCTGGCCTTCTTGTCTTGGCCAGACCAGTTTCCGCCGGCCAAACCAAGCCCAGCGAGCATCAAGGTCATCAGGCAAAGCAGCGAGATTGAAACGCCAGCTCAGGCTCTGGAGGCGGTTCGCGGCCAAGCGGCTGTCGGGTTCCTGGATACCCAGCTGTCAGATGACCCATTTTGGATGGTCCTGCCCCCAACCGAAGGCTCGGCTTTGGGCCAACTGGCGGTCGAATTTCCCTCCAGACATGCGATGGCGCTGAGCTGCTGGAATGCCCGCAGCCTGGCACCGCTGGGCCAGGCCGAACGGTCCGGCGCCTTGCACCAAATAAGGCCGGCCAAGGCTGGATTTACCCTTGAGCTGGATGCGCCCGCCCGGGCCGGGGGCCTGGTTTGCAAGGTGAGCTCGGTCGGGCCGGCTCGGCTGACTGCGGTGCTGTGGGACAGCGCGGAGCTGCAAGCCTCGGTACAGGAATTCCACCGCCGGTCTGGGCTGCTGGATGGCGGCATTTTGGTGCTGGCGCTGTTTGTGCTTATAACCGCGCTGATCAACCGCAACAGCCTGTACTTGCTGTTTGCAGCTTGGCTGGTGCTCAATCTGCGCATGGCCGCTCTGTCCATGGGCTGGGACACGCAGTGGCTGGGCCAGCGCCTGCCAAGTGATTGGCTGATACAGGCCCGTATGGTGACGATTGCCCTGTTCTACGCAGTGACGCTGGCCTTGTTTACGGCCTTGTTCAAAGACGACCTGGCAGACCTCAGGCACAAGCCCCTGCTCAGGTTCGCCCAATGGACCTGCCTGCCCCTGCTGCTGCTGTCGCTCACCCTGCCGTTTGCATGGTTTTTACCGGTGATGTGGTGCATCACCGGCATTGTCATCAGCACCCTGGTGTTTTTGATGGTCCGCATTCTGCAAACAACCCGCTCCAGGGCGGCCGGGTGGTACGCCGCGGCCATCTCGGTGACCCTGCTGGCCAGTTTCTCGGAAGTCATCGCCGCAGCGCTTGGTATCAAGGGCATGATTGGCGCGGTCAACAGTGTCACTGCGGCCCTGTCGTCCAGCCTTTTGACTGCCCTGGCAATTGCCGAGCAGATGCGCGAGGAGCATGCGCAACGGCTGCAAGTGCAGGCCGAGATGGCGCAAACCTTCAAGGCCATACCGATTGGCATGTTCACCCTGGACATTGAGGGGCGCTTTTTGAGCGCCAACCCAGCCCTGATGCAGATGCTGGGCAAGCAGGTGCTGACCGAAGGCAGCAAACACTGGCACCAATATTTTGAGGCTGGGGCCTGGGGCCTGCTCCACCAGCAGTTGCTTGAGCAATCTAACCAAACCAAAGATCCGGCCAACAACATCCAAGACGGCGGCAGTGTTGAGCTGGAGATCAAAGCAAAAAAACACGCCGGGAGCACCAGTGCCAAGCGTTTTTTGGTCAAAGCCACGTTGTCGGGCGCCAAGGTTGAGGGCTCCTTGCAAGATGTCACCGACAAGTCCAAAGCCACCGAGGAGCTGTATTTTCTGGCTAACCATGATGCGCTCACCAAGGTGCTGAACCGCCGTGGCGTCGAAAAATCGCTCAATGCGGCCATGCAGCAACTCTCGAACGGGCAGGCCATGGCGCTCGCCTATCTGGATTTGGACCGCTTCAAGCTGGTCAATGATTTGTTCGGGCATAACGTAGGGGACGAAGTGCTGCAACAGGTGTGCAAGCGCATCACCGACATGCTGCCCAAGGGCATAGACCTGGGCCGGGTGGGCGGGGACGAGTTTGTGATTGTTTTTCCGGACACCTCGGTCACCCGGGCGACCCATATGTGCCGGGGTGTTGTAGAAAACATTGGCACCCGCCCCTACCGGGTGGGGGGCAAGGCTTTTTATGTGCGTGGCTCGATCGGCTTGATCGAGGTTGAGTCGGGCATGCGGCGCAAGGATGTGATCTCCACCGCCGACCGGGCCTGCCGCCAGGCCAAGCATGCCAATAGCGGTGGTCTGGTGGTTTATGAAAAATATGCGCTTGCCTTCCAGCAACACGAGGCTGAGCTGCGCATGATGTCAAAGCTGTCCACCCCGGCAGCGACGGACGGCCTGTACCTTGAGATGCAGCCTATTTTGTCGCTCTCGGCGCCGTATGATTCTTTGAATTTTGAGGTGTTGCTGCGCATGCTGGACCAACAGGGCAACCCGGTTCCCACTGCGCAGGTGATCAGCGCTGGCGAAGCCAGCGGGCGCATGAGCGTGATTGACCGATGGGTGGTGTCAAGCACGCTGGCCTGGCTGGAGGAACACCAGGACAAGCTCCAAAACACCCGTTTTGTGTGCGTCAACCTCAGCGGCGCTTCCCTCAACGACGAGCAGTTTCTTGATGATGTGTGCGGGCTGCTGCGGCAATACCTGCCCATTGCAAAGCTGGTTTGCCTGGAGATCACCGAAAGCGTGGCGCTGCAGGATGTTGTCAACACACGCCGCTTTGTTGACGAGGTCAGGCGCATCGGGGCACGGGTGGCTTTGGACGATTTTGGTGCCGGCTACACCTCTTTTTCTTACCTCAAAGACTTCAC
>CAMATS010000337.1 GCA_945861195.1 Rhodoferax sp. OV413 | reverse complement strand
CAGCGGCCTGCAGGAGCGGCCCAGGTCAATCGACTTACAGATGATGAGTACCAACCTCACCCAGGGCCGGGCCTGCGGCTTTCCGCTGAGCCAAGACTCCGGCGCATTGTTTTTTCGTGAGCAAGAGTTTGCCGCCTACTTCCCACCGGAGATCCTGCAGCACCTGTGCCGCTGCTCGCCGCTGCAGACCACCCACGCCGATTGGGGTCTGCGCGCCCTGCCCCAGGGAGATTTACCCGTGGTGGTGGCGGCGCGGCTGAGCCTGAGCTTTCCTGTTTTGTTCAAGGCCCTGCCGCTCTGGTCCCTGACTGAGGGCGGCGCCCCCTACCGCTGCTGGTTCTCGGACGGGGGCATTTGCGCCAATTTTCCGATCCACCTGTTTGACGCCCTGCTGCCGCGTTGGCCCACCTTTGGCATCAGCCTGGTAGACCAAAAATGGCCCGGCGGTCCAGACCTATGGATCGTCCCAGCCTACAAAGACCTGCCCGAGCAGCCGTACCCGCCCACGCCGCCGGGGCCCACTGCGCCGGCTTGGGGCCACTTGCTTGATTTTTTGAGCCAGATTCTGACCCCCGCCCGCAAGTGGAACGACAACGCCAGCGTACGCCTGCCCGGCGTGCGCGAGCGGGTGGTGAACATCTACCTTGACCCCCAGCAATACAAGGGCGGGCTCAACCTGAATCTGGGTGGAACAGACATCTTGCAACTGGCCGCCAAAGGCCAGGCCGCTGGGCAGTTGCTGGTGGACCAGTTTTTGGTTCGGCCCGAGCCGGCCGCTGTGCTTGCCAGCGAGCCATCCCAGCACTGGCATGCGCACCGCTGGCTGCGCTTCACGACCTTTGTCAGCGCCCTACAAGTCAAAATAGCCGGGTTTCAACGGTCGGCCACACAGGCTGTGCACGCCCAGCCCCTGACCCACATGCGCAGCCAAATTGAGGCCCAGGCCCGACTGACGCCCGCGCAATCCCAGGCCCTGGCCGAAGCACAGACAGCGCTAGAGCAGCTCGAGCACAGCCTAAACCCAAGCACAGCGCCGGTGCAACAACCCGCCAAGCCCCGCCCCCAAGCCGAGCTGCGCCTGCGCGCACCGCTGTAAGTCGCACCTGCTGAACAGTTTTGCGCCAGCCCGGGCCAACACACCCGCAGCCCCGGCGTCGATCGCACGCAGAAGCCAGCCAAGAACTCGAGCAAAGTTAGCGCAAACAGCCCGTATAAACCCGCAGCGCCCGGCTATACTCACGGCCGCAAAAGCGCTTGCAAAAAGCGCCCAAGCAATGGCGCTTTAGCTCAGTCGGTTAGAGCGATGGAATCATAATCCACAGGTCCGCGGTTCGAATCCGTGAAGCGCCACCAGTTACATGAAGCACTTAGCCCGACTTTCGCCGGGCATGGCCTTGACGTAAAACACGATGCCGGCCTGCTCCAATATCTAAGCCTCAATCTTTTCAAAGTGCACGCGCAGCAGGTCAAGCGGGCGCACTGTGCGAGGCTTCTCAGCAGTGGCGCTTGGTTTATGTCCCATCGCCCCGTAAATCTGTCAGCGCCGGCATCAAATTGACCGTCCATTTTTTAGCGATTGGCTAACGGATTAGCACAGGCAGCATCTTTCGTACATCGCCATGCAGCGACGTCAGCGTGCTGTCGAATGAAAGCTGTGGCATTTGCTCCAAGACGAGTTGCGCTACTGCCCGAGCTTGGTCTAGGTCGCGGGGGTTTTTGATGGATTCGCGCGTGGGCAGACCTGAGAGCCAAGCCTTGTGCAAGGCAAAAGCGCGCGGGTCCGGTACCCGCATCGGCACTGGCCAGCCATCCTCATCAATAGCGACCGTATTAAGTTTTGGGGAGTTCAACAGCCACTGTAGGCCGGGCACTTCGGCGGCAAGCAAATCTGATTCAGAGAAAGTGATGTTTTCAACGGCGTCCATGCCTCGCGGTGCGATCACGAGGTCCACCATGAACTGGCCAGCATTGGCAGCACGGTAGCCATTTTCGCGCACACACTCAAATGTCTTGTCCGCTTTTTTGAGCAAGCCGAGTAATCCATTGCCGTCTAGCTTTTCTGAGACGACCGTCATTTTTTGCCTGGCGTCATAGAGCAGGTCGACATCACCTGAAGCAAGTAATTCAAGTAAAAAATGCGCGCCTGCTGCGGCTTCGTAGGCGTACAAGGCCTGAGTTCCAATCACGGTAAAGCTGTCATGCAGGCCCGCCTGGTCGAGTTCGCGCAGCACGCGGGCCACGACGCGGGGGACGCGATCCAATCTCAAGGCCTTGTTGAGCCTGGCCTGCTCTTGAATTTTTTCCGTGATCAGGTGCAGGCGCTCCTTGGCCACGGTGCGGCCGGCGGAAAAGGCCGCTAATAATTCCTCGGTTTGCGCTGATCTGGGCCCGAGCGACTTGCCGTTACCGCGCCGGTCCCGGTCTCTGAACAGGTATTCTGTATTGCGCACCGTTTTCCAGCGCATGCTGTAGGTGTAGGACGCCGAATGACCGAACGCAGACCGATAGTTTTCGAAAAGTTGTTCGGTATTGACTTGGTGAAGTCGTTGTTGATTTGAGAGCGGCTTCATGGCGTTTCCGGCGAAAGCAACACTTCCACAATTTTGCCGGAAACTGAGCTTCAGCGCAATATCCGTTTCCGGCAAAACTACATTTATTTTTTATCGCCGGAAGCGTGCTTGCCTGCCAAACAGCCCTGACATCAGGCACATAGGGTTTGATTGCATGACCAACATAAGCGCATCGCGACGCGAGCACCTTTTGAACAAAATAAAAGCGGAACAGCAGGATTTTTCTCTGGTCTTGACTCGCTGTGGCCTGAAGCGATTGCAAGAAACTGACATTTAGCGAACGGCCCAGTGTGTTTGGTGATGCCAACAAACCAGACAGAACCTAACGCGGCGCGGCGATCATCTCGCTGAGCATCAGGCGGGTGCGGTATAGGTTGGCACGAATCGAGCCCAAATCAGCGCGGTCGTTGTCGGTCACGTCACTGAGCAGGCCGTGGCGGATGGCGGGGAACAGGCCGTAGCCTGGTTCGATGTAGTTATCCGCCATGCCAACCTTGGTTTCGAGCCCCACACCCCAGCGGTCGCTGCCGCGCAGGGTTACAGGGCCGATGGGCACCGACTCTTTGGGGCCTATAGGAAAGAAAAAGTTGAACCCGGCGAAAGATCGCTTGTAAGGCGTGATCTCATTGCCAGGCCCGGTGGTGCGGTAAAAAAAGCGCACCATGCCGTCGCCAAACCGGTGGCTTGACTCGAGCAAATAACCGGGGTCGTTGTTGAGAAAAGTACCTGCGCTCAAAATCATGTCCCAGCGGCCCGGCACAGCGGCGTAGCGGGCCGTCAAAACATGCGGGTTGAGCGCCTTGTTGGTACCAACTAATTTGTAGTTCCCCAGGGTGTCCGATACACGCAAACGGCCCTCCGGGGTGGACCAGGTCAAGCGCACAGACTGCCCCTGAACATTTGACGCCAATTGCCCGG
>CAMATS010000336.1 GCA_945861195.1 Rhodoferax sp. OV413 | reverse complement strand
GCCAGCTCGATGTGCTGCAAGGCGTGAGCATGACCGTGAGCAAAGGCGAGGTGATTTCGCTTATCGGCGGCTCGGGCTCGGGCAAGTCCACCTTGCTGATGTGCATCATGCGCATGCTCTCAGACGAAGGTATGACCATGATTTTGGTCATCCATGAAATCGGCACACCGCAGCAGGTGATTGATGATCCACAGCGCCCTGAGACGGCGGCCTTTCTGAAGCCCTCGCACTGAGCGCGCCCGCAGCCGATATGCGCTTTATTTTGAACCAAGCGAGCACCCAAACCCATGAAAACTATTGAGGTCATTGACTCGCACACCGGTGGTGAACCCACCCGCCTGGTGATCGCGGGTTTTCCGGACTTGGGTCAAGGCAGCATGGCCGAGCGCCGCGCGCTTTTGCGCAGCCAGCACGATGCCTGGCGCGCCGCCTCCATGCTCGAGCCACGCGGCAATGAGGTGCTGGTAGGCGCCCTGCTGTGCACACCGCAAGATCCGGCCAATGCAGCAGGCGTGATTTTTTTCAACAACGCCGGCTACCTGGGCATGTGCGGCCACGGCACCATGGGCGTGATGGTGTCGCTGGCATTCATGGGCCGCATCAGTACGGGCACGCACACCATCGAAACCCCGGTAGGTCAGGTTCAGGCCACACTGCATGCCGATGGCTCGGTCAGCGTACGCAATGTGCCGGCCATGCGCCACTTGCACCAGGTGCCGGTGCAAGTGCCCGGCTACGGCCTGGTGCACGGCGATGTGGCCTGGGGCGGCAACTGGTTTTTCCTGGCCAGCGACCACGGCCAGCGCGTGGCAAGCAGCAACTTGGCGGGCCTGACCGCCTACAGCACAGCTTTGAAAAATTCTTTGGTGGCGCAAGGCATTTGCGGCGCCGATGGCGCAGAGATCGACCATATCGAACTCTTCGGCCCGGACGATCAAGGCGCCGACAGCCGCAACTTTGTACTGTGCCCAGGCGGCGCCTATGACCGCTCGCCCTGCGGCACTGGCAGCAGCGCCAAAGTGGCCTGTCTGGCCGCTGACGGCGCGCTGGCCCCCGGCGCGGTATGGACCCAGGCCAGCATCATCGGCAGCCGCTTTGAGGTCAGCTATGCGCTGGAAAACGGCCAGGTGATTCCCATCATCCGGGGCCGCGCGCACATCAGCGCCAAGGCCACCCTGTTGCTGGACCCGCAAGACCCGTTTGTATGGGGCATACATCTGTGACGCAGGCGCAGGCGACATGAGCGATACCGTCCACCTGGCTCTTGACGAGGTACACGCCCTAGCGCTGCGCGTGCTGCGCCATCAGCGCATCATCGAAGCCCAAGTGCAAGCCATGGCGCGCGTGATGACTGCGGGCGAGCGTGACCACTGTCACTCGCACGGGCTGTTCCGCTTGCTGATGTGCGCCAAGTCTTTGCGCGAAGGCAAAGTGGTGCGCGATGCTCTGCCGCTGGTGCAGCACCGCTCAAGCGCCATAGTCGCGGTGGATGCGCAATACAATTTTTCGCCGCTGGCCTTTGAGGTAGGCAGCGTGTTGCTGATTGAAAAAACCCGCAGTACCGGCCTGGGCGCATTGGTCATCAACAATTGTCTTCATTTCTCCGCACTCTGGCCCGAGGTGGAGCGCCTGACCGAAGCCGGTTTGTGTGCGCTCATCATGACGCCCAGCCATGCCTGTGTCGCGCCTGCAGGCGGCACACTGGCCGTGTTTGGCACCAACCCGATTGCTTTTGGCTGGCCGCGCGCCCAGGGGCACCCCTATGTATTCGACTTTGCCACCAGCGCAATTGCCCGCGGTGAGATCGACCTATACCGCCGCAGCGGCCGCACCCTGCCCGAGGGCTGGGGCATTGACGAACACGGCGCCCCCTGCACCGATGCAGCCACCGTCTTGCAACGCGGCGCCATGCTCACCTTTGGCGGCTACAAAGGCTCGGCGCTGGCCACCATGATCGAGCTCATGGCCGGTCCGCTCTTGGGCGACCTGACCAGCACCGAGTCGGTCGCGCTCGATGGACGGCCGGGCGGTGCGCCGCGCCACGGCGAATTGATATTGGCTTTTGACCCACGTTTTTTTTCCGGGCGCGACCCAGCCACCGATCAGGCCAGCGCTGAGGCGCTGTTGCAAGCCATCAGCGGCCAGGGCGCGCGCCTGCCTTCCGAGCGCCGCTACGCCGCCCGCGCGCACAGCATGGCAAACGGCGTGGACATTGCCGCAGCACTGCACCGCGACATCCTGGCCTTGCTGGACTGAGGCTTTGGGCACACGGCATTTCGAACAAGTTTGATGGACTCTCCTGGGAGCGCTTCATGCATCTGAAAAATACCATCACCGTGGTGGGCGCGCATGCCGAAGGCGAAGTGGGCCGCGTGATTACCGGCGGCGTCATCGCGCCGCGCGCCGATACCATGTTCGAGCGCCAACTCGCTATCCAAGAAAAGCAAGACTTTTTGCGCACCATGCTGTTGTCCGACCCGCGTGGCAGCGTCAATGCAGCGGTCAATCTGGTCACACCCGCGATCGACCCGGCAGCAGACTTTGGCATGATCGTGATCGAGTCCGACAACTACCCGCCGATGTCCGGCTCCAACCTCATGTGTACCGTGACCGTGGTACTGGAAACCGGCATGATGCCGATGCAATACCCGGTAACCGAGCTGTGTGTGGACACGCCTGCCGGCTTGGTGCGGGTGCGCGCCGAGTGCGAAGGCGGCAAATGCCGGCGCGTGTCCTTTCACAACGTGCCCTCTTTTGTGATGCACCGCGAGGCCAGCGTCGAAGTGCCGGGCCTGGGCACGGTACCGGTGGATGTGGCCTACGGCGGCATGATTTACGCCATCGTGGACGCCGCGCAACTCGGCTTTGCGCTGGACCGTTCGGAGGCGCGCGATCTGGTCGATATGGGCGAGCGCATCAAACTGGCCGCTGCGGTACAACTGCCCAGCGTGCACCCTGTGAACCCGGGCATACACACCATCAATATGACGCTTTTCGCCGGGCCGCTGCAAACCGTCAACAGCGCCAAGACGGCCAAGAACGCGGTGGTCGTCTCGCCCGGGCGATTGGACCGCAGCCCCTGCGGCACCGGCAGTTCGGCGCGTATGGCTTTGATGCACGCGCGCGGCGAGTTGGCCCCCGGCGAAGCCTTTACCCACACCTCGGTGCTGGGCACCGAATTTCACTGTCGCATCCACGCGCTCACGCAAGCGGGCAACAAGCCGGCCATCATTCCGCAGATCAGCGGTCGGGCCTGGTTGACCGGCGTCTCTTATTACGGTGCCGATCCAGAGGATCCCTTCCCCGAAGGCTACCGCCTCAACGACACCTGGTTTAACTGCTAGCGCGCTGTATGGATGCTGAGGTCATCGTGATTGGCGCGGGCATCGTGGGCGCGGCCTGCGCCTACGAGCTAAGCCAGCGCGGCCGGCGTGTGCTGGTCATCGACGACGGCCCCGGCGGAGCCACGCATGCGGGCATGGGCCATCTGGTGGTGATGGACGACAA
>CAMATS010000335.1 GCA_945861195.1 Rhodoferax sp. OV413 | reverse complement strand
TCGTGCTGGGCAATTCCGATACCCTGCAAGTGGGTGACCAGGTGCTGGCCATTGGCAACCCCTTTGGCGTGGGCCAAACTGTCACCGGCGGCATCATCAGCGCACTGGGGCGCAACCAGCTGGGCATCAACACCTTTGAAAACTTTATTCAGACAGACGCCGCCATCAACCCAGGTAATTCGGGCGGCGCCCTGGTTGACACCCTGGGCCACCTGATGGGCATCAACACCGCGATTTATTCGCGCTCGGGTGGCAACATGGGCATCGGTTTTGCTATTCCCGTGACAACCGCCAAAACTGTGATGCAGGACATTCTGAAAGACGGGCAGGTGACGCGCGGCTGGATTGGCGTCGAGCCCAATGAATTGTCCGCCGATTTGGCAGAAACTTTTGGCATCAAAAACCGCACCGGGGTGATCATTACGGGCGTACTGCAAAACGGCCCCGCCGCGCAAGCAGGCATCAGACCTGGCGATGTGGTGACTGCTGTGGCGGGTCAATCGGTGAGCAATGTGGCTGAGCTGCTGTCGCGGGTGTCGGCCCTCAAGCCCGGCCAGCCGGCGGCTTTGAGCCTATCGAGGCGCGACCAACAATTTGATTTGATGGTAGCCCCCGGGGTTCGACCCAAACCGCGGCCCCGTCCGCCTTAAGGTTCGCCGATAAGTTATGCACTGGGGCGTCGGATTCGGGATGCGGTGCCAGGCGTTAGGAGCGCCTTGTGGCCAAGCCATGCGGCTTCGCGTTGCCGATGCTCGCTCGGGCTTACGGTTTGACTGCCTCCGCGCTGTCGGTCGGGGCCTGCGTGTGTTTGATGAAGATTTGCGCTGCCCAGATACCGACTTCGTAGAGCAGGCACATGGGGATTGCCAGCGCCAATTGGGACACGACATCGGGCGGCGTCACGATGGCCGCGATGATGAAGGCCAGCACCACGAAATAACCTCGAAAATCTTTGAGTTTTTGCACCGACACAATACCCATGCGGGCTAGCACGACCACCACGATGGGCACCTCAAAGGACAGCCCAAAGGCAATAAACATGGTCAGCACAAAGCTCAGGTAGGCCTCAATATCCGGGGTTGCCGAGATGCTCTTGGGCGCAAAGCTCTGGATGAAGCTGAACACCTGGCCGAAGACAAAGAAGTAACAAAAAGCCACCCCTACGAAAAACAACAGGGTGCTTGACACCACCAAGGGCATCACCAATTTTTTCTCGTGCGAGTAAAGGCCGGGCGCCACAAACGCCCAGACCTGCCACAGCACCACCGGCAGGGCCAGCAAAAAAGCCGCCATCATTAACACCTTGAGCGGCACCATGAAAGGGGATATCACCGAGGTTGCAATCAGGGTGGCGCCCTTGGGGAGGTGTGCCACCAGTGGCGCAGCCAGCAGGTCGTAGAGCGCGGCAGGGCCGGGGAAAAGTGCCAGTACCAGCGCAACCACGCCAATGGCGGCTACGGCCTTGATCAGGCGGTCACGCAACTCGACGAGATGCTGAACAAAAGGCTGCTCGGTGCCTTCGAGCTCGTCTTTTTTGGCGGAGGAATCACTCATCAGCTGAGCTTTTGCGGCCGGAAACGTGCCACTCTGGCAGCACCAGACAGGGCCCGCGTGCGGATGCCCGAGCGGGCTTTGTACCAAACCGGCGTGGCACCCTGCTTGACCCGCCACTTTTTGCCAGGGTGCCGGTAGCTCGGGTGCGACACGCTGGGCTCAATTGGCACCGGGTTCGCGGTGTCGATGGCTTCGGCCCAGCTTTTTTCGAAATCAGCGGTCTGGGTCTGAATGGCTCCACTGACTTCTTTGGACGCATCCTCGACCGTTTCTTTCATTTTTTTGAACTCTTCGAGGTCAATCGAGCGGCTAACCTCGGCCCTGACATCGGCCACGTAGCGCTGCGCCTTACCCAGCAGGTTGCCAACGGTGCGGGCCACTCGGGGTAATTTTTCGGGCCCTATCACGATCAGAGCCACCACGCCAATCAGGGCGATTTTGGAAATGCCCAGGTCAATCATGGCGGGGCAGGCCTTGGCCGGACATCAGGATTTCTGACGGGCTTCGACGTCAATGGTTGTTTTGTCTGCCGCTGTGCTGGCCGTGCTGGCCGTGCTGGCTGGTGCAGCGCCGCCGCCCGGTGCGGCAGCGGCGGTGACCTGCGCTGGCGCTGCGCCAGACTTGTCATCCGCGGCGGCCCCACCGTCCTTCACGCCGTCTTTGAAGCCCTTCACAGCGCCGCCCAGGTCGCCACCCAGGCTCCTGAGTTTTTTGGTACCAAACACCATCACAACGATGAGCAGCACGATGAGCCAGTGCCAAATAGAAAAAGAACCCATGAATTTCTCCTAAGAATTAACGCTATTTTAGTCGGCGCCAGAGACCCGCTTTGAGCGCCAGGTATTCAGGCTCTGAGCCATACCGGATCAGCCGCGGTGCCAGGGCCTGGGGCCACCCATGACATGAAAGTGCAGGTGGTGGACTTCCTGCCCACCCTCAGCCCCGGTATTGCTCAAGAGCCTGAACCCCCCCTGTGGGTATGGGTTGCACCCCTCTTGCAAGGCCAGGCGTGGCGCCAGGGTGATGATGCGCCCAAGCAGCGTCGCATGCTCGGGCCCGACCTGCGCCAGCGAGGCAATATGAATTTTTGGGATGATCAGAAAATGCACCGGCGCCCAGGGGTGAATGTCGTGGAAGGCGAGTATGTCCTCGTCCTCATGAACTTTTTTGCAGGGGATCAGGCCGGCCACGATTTTGCAAAACAGGCAATTGGGGTCGTGAGTCATGGTGTGGCAATGCAAGTGGGGGTTCAGTGCTTGGCGCGGTCTTCGTCGTCAGACCTTTGGTGCGCCTTGCGCAGGGCTTTTTCTTCCAGCCCGCTGGTATCGGCGCGCCGCGCCAACTCAGCAAGCACCTGCGCCGGGTTGAGGCCGTAATGGGCCAGCGCAATCAGGCAATGAAACCAGAGGTCGGCCACTTCGGCGACGATAGCCGCGGTATCAGCCCCGTGGTCCGCGTCCTTGGCGGCCATCACCACTTCGGTGGCTTCTTCGCCGATTTTTTTCAGAAAGGCGTCTGGCCCCTGGGCCAGTAGACGCGCCACATAGCTGGTGGCAGGGTCGCCGCCGCGCTGCGGCAGACGGCTGTCGATCACACGCGAGAGGCGGTCCAGGGTGTCGGTTGTTGTGGGCTGGGCTGTCATGGCGGGCTATTTGTACATGCTTTTCGGGTCCTTCAAGACCGGGTCTCGAACCTGCCAGACGCCGTCCACATAGACACTGAAAAAACAACTGTGGCGCCCGGTATGGCAGGCGATGCCGGGTAGGTGACCGAGCTGACTGACTTTGAGCAAAATCACGTCTTGATCGCAGTCGATGCGGATTTCGTGCACGGTCTGCACATGGCCGGATTCCTCCCCCTTGAACCACAGCTTGGCACGCGAACGACTGTAGTACACCGCCCGCCCGCTGTCAGCCGTGGCCTGCAGGGCGGCCCGGTTCATCCAGGCAAACATCAG
>CAMATS010000334.1 GCA_945861195.1 Rhodoferax sp. OV413 | reverse complement strand
GCGCCGGCCGGATTGGTGAGCGGTCCGAGGATGTTGAAGATGGTGCGCACCCCCAGTTCACGGCGTATCGGCGCCACGTTTTTCATGGCCGGGTGGTGGTTGGGTGCAAACATGAAGCCCACGCCGACCTCTTCGATGCAGCGCGCAATTGCCTCCGGCGCGAGGTTGATGTTCACGCCGAGCGCCTCCATCACATCGGCGCTGCCGCTCTTGCTGCTGACGCTGCGCCCGCCGTGCTTGCTGACCCGGGCGCCGGCGGCAGCGGCCACAAACATGGAGCAGGTGGAGATGTTGAAGGTGTGCGAGCCATCGCCCCCGGTACCCACAATATCGAGCAGATGGGTCGGATCAGCCACATGCACCTTGGTAGAAAACTCGCGCATCACCTGGGCGGCGGCGGTGATCTCGCCGATGGTTTCCTTTTTAACGCGCAGGCCAGTGATCAGGGCGGCCATCAGCACAGGCGACATCTCGCCGCTCATGATCAGGCGCATGATGTGCAGCATTTCATCGTGGAAGATTTCGCGGTGCTCGATGGTGCGCAGCAGCGCCTCTTGCGCGGTGATTTTGTTGGTGTTGGGCATTTTTTTGTTTCTTCAAAGGGATAAAAGCCTAGCCAGGCCCGGGCTCGACTAAGCCGACGCCGCTTGCGTTTCGGGCGCCGGAAGGCTGCCAGGCCACGCGCTTGTCTGCCATGTGGCGAGGCACTCAGTCGGCAAAAAACTCGGCCATCACCGCCAGCGCATGATCCACGCCCGCGGCATCGACATCAAGGTGGGTGACAAAGCGCAGCCGGTACAGGCCAGTGGCGAGCACGCCGTGGCGAGCCAGTGCGGGAATCAGGTCGCCCGCCCGCGCCCGAGCCGCTCCCTCCAGGTCGACAAACACGATGTTGGTTTGCGGCGGCTCCACCACCAGCCCCGGCAGGCGGCTCAAGCCGGCCGCCAGCCGCTGCGCCAGCGCATGGTCGTCGGCCAGGCGCTGCACCTGGTGAGCCAAGGCATGGGAGGCGGCTGCCGCCAGGCCGCCAGACTGACGCATGCCGCCGCCCGCCATCTTGCGGACCCTGTGTGCCCGGGCAATCAGTTCGCGGCTGCCGCACAGGGCCGAGCCGACTGGCGCACCCAGCCCCTTGCTGAAGCAGACTGAGACGCTGTCAAAACAGTCGGTGATGCGGCGCGCCTCCAAGTAGGGGTCGGTGCCCAGCGCAGCCGCCTGGGCCACAGCGGCATTGAACAGGCGGGCGCCGTCCAGGTGGCGGGCCAGGCCGTGCTGGCGGGCCAGGTCGGTCGCCTGCTGCAGGTAGTCCATGGGCAGCAGCTTGCCGCCCAGGGTGTTTTCCAGGGCCAACAAACGGGTGCGGGCAAAGTGGGCGTCGTCCGGCTTGATGGCGGCGGCAATCTCGCCCAGCGACAGGCTGCCGTCGCTCTGGTGGTTCAGGGGCTGCGGCTGCACACTGCCGAAGACTGCCGCCCCACCCCCTTCCCAGCGGTAACAGTGCGCCATCTGACCCACGATGTACTCGTCGCCACGCTGACAGTGCGCCAACAAGGCGCACAGGTTGCTCTGGGTACCGGTGGGCAAAAACAGCGCGGCCTCAAAGCCGAGCAGGCTGGCGATTTGGGTCTGCAGGGCGTTGACGCTGGGGTCGTCGGCAAACACGTCGTCGCCCAAGGGCGCTGCGGCCATGGCGGCGCGCATGGCCGCTGTAGGCTGGGTGACGGTGTCGCTGCGCAGGTCAACCCGCTTAGCGGTGTGATGGGTGTTCATGGTGGTCTCCGGGCTTTTTCAACAGGGTCTATTCAGCACAAAAACAGCAGCCCTCAGGGCCGCTGCGCCAGAAAATTGGACAGCAGGGCGTGGCCATGCTCGCTCAGGATGCTCTCGGGGTGGAACTGCACGCCTTCCACATCCAACGTGGTATGGCGCACGCCCATGATCTCGCCATCTTCGGTCCAAGCGGTCACGGTCAAGCTCGCAGGGCAACTGGTGCGCTCAATCGCCAGCGAATGGTAGCGGTTGACCGTGAACTGCGCCGGCAGACCGGCGAACACGCCGGCTTGGGTGGTGCTAATAACGCTGGTCTTGCCATGCATCAGTTGCTGCGCCCGCACGATGGTGCCGCCAAACGCCGCGCCAATCGCCTGATGCCCCAGGCACACCCCAAAAATCGGCAGCTGACCGGCGAAGTGGCGGATAGCAGCCACCGAAATGCCGGCCTCAGCCGGCGAGCAGGGCCCGGGCGAGACCATCAGGCGGTCGAGCTGCCCGGCTTGCAGCCGGGCCTCGATCTCGGCCAGCGTGATCTCGTCATTGCGCGCTACCGTCACCTCGGCACCGAGTTCTCCCAGGTATTGCACGATGTTGTAGGTGAAGGAGTCGTAGTTGTCGATCATCAGCAGCTTCATTCCAGGCCCTCCTCGACCAGCTCGGCCGCGCGCAGCAGGGCACGCGCCTTGGCTTCGGTTTCACGCCATTCCAGTTCGGGCACCGAATCGGCCACCACGCCCGCGGCGGCCTGCACGTACAGCATCTGGTCTTTGATGATGCCGGTGCGGATGGCAATGGCCACGTCCATGTCGCCGGCATAACTCAGGTAGCCACAGGCACCGCCATACAGGCCGCGCTTGCTGGGCTCAAGCTGGTCGATCAGCTCCATGGCATGCACCTTCGGTGCGCCGGTCAGGGTACCGGCCGGGAAGGTGGCGCGCAACACGTCCATCGCGGTCATGCCATCTTGCAGCGTGCCCTCGACATTGCTGACGATGTGCATCACATGGCTGTAGCGCTCTACGCTGAAGGCCTCGGTCACCTTGACGCTGCCGGTTTTGGCAATACGTCCGATGTCATTGCGCGCCAGGTCGATCAGCATCACATGCTCGGCGCGCTCCTTTGGGTCATTGATCAGTTCGGCCTCGGCCGCCCGGTCTTGCGCCAAGCTCGCGCCGCGCGGCCGGGTGCCGGCCAAAGGCCGGATGGTGATTTTTTGCTCGGTCTGCGCGCCGGTCGTCACGGTTTCCTGGCGCACCAGAATCTCGGGACTGGCGCCCACCACATGGAAATCTCCCAAGTGGTAGTAATACATATAGGGGCTGGGGTTGAGTGAACGCAGCGCCCGGTACAGGCTCAGGGGCGACTCGGTGTAGCGCTTTTTCAGGCGCTGGCCGACCTGCACCTGCATGAAGTCACCACCCTCGATCAGGCCCTTGGCCCGCGTGACCGCCGCCAGGTAGTCGGCCTTGGCAAATTCGCGCTCCACCGGGTAGCCCTGACTGGGTTTGACCAGCGGCGCACTGACCGAGTACTTGAGCTGCTCCTTGAGTTCGCGCAAGCGCCGCTTGGCGTTGGCATAGGCCTCGGGCTGCGTTGGGTCGGCGTAAACAATCAGGTAGAGCTTGCCTGAGAGGTTGTCGATCACCGCCAGTTCTTCGCATTGCAGCAGCATGATGTCGGGGCAGCCCAGGGTGTCGGGCGGGCAACTGGCGACCAGCTTTTTCTCGATGTGGCGCACCGTGTCGTAGCC
>CAMATS010000333.1 GCA_945861195.1 Rhodoferax sp. OV413 | reverse complement strand
ACGCAACTCTGGCAACCGATGGGCGCCGAGGCGGATGCCAGCTGGCTCACCGACGCCCTGGGCCGCGAATACAACTGCGTGGGCTTCGCCGCCCGCCTGCGCGACTGGGCCCGGCTGGGCCAGCTGGTGGCGCAACAGGGCGAGATGGGGGGCCGGCAGATCGTCAGCAAAGCCTGGCTGACCGACTGCGCCAGCCATGGCCCGCAAGACCAGCAGGTGCGCTACGGCACCATGCGAGCGGACATGGGCTACAAAAACTTCTTCTGGCACCCGCGCCCTGGCGGCGCCTGGCTGATGATGAATGGCCATCATGGCCAACGGGTGCTGGTAGACCGCGCCAGCCAGACCGTGCTGGTGCAGACCGCGCTGAGCCACGAGGGGCCGTGGCAGCGCGAGCTGTTTGCGCTGTTTGAGGGGGCCATCGCTGCTGCGGGGTGAACGGCGGCACCTGCATAACCTGGCTGCGCCGGGCCGGATATTTTTTCGACAAAACGGCAGGAATCTGAATAAAAGTCGCAACTTTTATTCAATATGGTATAAATTAGTCGTATGAAACGTGCTATCGATCCGCAGATTCGCCGCGACCTGCAGCAAAAAATGGTGCTGCTCACCGGCCCGCGTCAGGTTGGCAAGACCACCTTGAGCCAGCAACTGCTTGCTGAGTTTGCGGGTGGTCAGTACCTGAACTTCGATGTAGCGGCCCACCGGGCGGTAATTCAGGCGCAGAGCTGGCGCCACAGTGCACCCCTGCTGGTGCTGGATGAAATCCACAAAATGCCGGATTGGAAAAATTGGCTCAAGGGGGTGGTAGACGGTCGCGCACCGGGGCAGGCGGTGCTGGTGACCGGCAGCGCGCGCATGGACACGTTTCGGCAAACCGGTGCGTCACTGGCGGGGCGCTATTTCCGGCTGCGCCTGCATCCCGTGTCGGTCCGGGAGTGGTCAGAGGCAAGCCAAGTGTCGCCCCAAAAGGCGCTCACACACCTGCTGTCGCGCGGCGGGTTTCCCGAGCCGGTGCTGGCCGGTACCGAGGCCGAGGCCCAACGCTGGCGCGCGGATTACTTTGCCGGTTTGGTGCGGGAGGATGTGTTGGAGTTTTCCAGATTGCACGAAGTCAACGCGATGCGGCTGTTTGCAGAGATGCTGCGCTCCCGCGTGGGGTCGCCGCTGTCGCTGGCGTCAATAGCCCGGGATTTGCAGCTGTCGCCTGTCACGCTGGGCCGGTACCTGGACATCCTGGAGGCGCTATTCATCGTGTTCGTGGTGCGGCCTTGGCACCGCAACATTGCCAGGGCCACGCTGCAGGCGCCCAAGGTCTATTTTTACGACACCGGGCTGGTGCTTGGCGACGAGGGCCTGCGCTTCGAAAATCTGGTCGCCTGCCACCTGCTCAAGAACGTGCACTGGCAGCAGGACACGCGCGGCGCAGCGACTGACCTGCATTACATCCGCACCAAGGACGATGCCGAAGTCGACTTTTGCCTGAGTGAGGGCGACACCCTCACACACCTGGTGGAATGCAAGCTGGCCGATGCCAAGCCGCATCGGGCTCTGAGCCGCTTTGCGGCGCAGTGGCCCCAGGCGAAGGCGATGCAGCTGTTGCGTGACTGCCCGGTTGAGGCCGACATCGGTCGTCTCCAGTTGCGTGAAGCCGCGCCGTGGTTGGCGGCGTTGCCGGTGTAAGGGCTAAACCTCGCGCCGTGCCAGCGCCAAAAAGGCGCCCAAACCCAGCATGGTCACGCCGGAGATTCGCGTCAGCAGCTGGGCCCGTGCCGCCCGCGCCGGCCCGGTGGCCAGCAGCCGCTGCGCGGCAAAGGCGAAGGTGGCGGTGAACATGGTTCAGTCAGCCGATTGCTTTTCTTTGCAACTGCCACCAGGAATGTACTGGCCAGTCACTGCGGTGTTGCCCCTCTTGGCCCCCAAAGACCACACGCCCACTCGCGAACACCGACGGTTGATGGGCGGCAAAAGTTTTCAGGCCTTTGAAGTAATCCCGGTTGACGGTTGCACCAGCCTTGATTTCGATCGCGTGCAACTTGCCGCCCGCTGGCAGCAATAAATCGACCTCGTTGCCTTCAGAATCCCGGTAAAAGTACATCTCAGCCGTCTCACCGGCGTTAAGCCGGTCTTTCATGGCCTCCATGATGACAAAATTTTCAAACAGGCTGCCCCACAGCGGGTCACGTGACACCTGGTCCGCGATGCGCAAGCCCAGTAGCCAGCAGGCCAGGCCCACGTCGTAAAAATACAGTTTCGGCGCTTTGACCAGCCGCTTGCCGGCGTTTCCAAACCATGGCGGCAGCAAATAGACGATGTAGCTGCTTTGCAGCAGGTCAATCCAGGCACGGGCGGTTACATGTGAGACACCGGCGTCGTTGCCCAGACTGGTCAAATTAAGCAACTGCCCGGTGCGCCCGGCACAAAGGCGCACAAATCGCTCAAAGCGCTGCAGGTCCTGCACTGCAGCGAGTTGACGCAGATCGCGTTGCACATAAGTGGCGAAGTAGTCGGCCAATGCTTGTGAAGGGTTGAGGCCCTGGTCATGTATGCGCGGGTAAAAGCCCGTCAACAGGGTTTGGGTGAGATCGGGAACTGATCCCATACCCCTGAGCCGCTGCACTTCGGCAAGGGTAAAGGGCAGCAGTCGCAGCACGGCGGTTCGCCCCGCCAGAGACTGCGACACCTGAGTCATCAACTCAAACTGGTGACTGCCCGTCAAGATAAACCTGCCGGGCTGTGGGTCGGCATCGACCATGCCTTGCAAATAGGACGCAAGCTCCGGCACACGCTGAATTTCATCGAGTACAGCACCTTGCACATATTGCCCAAGAAATCCACGCGGATCGTCTTGTGCATAGCGGCGCGTGTCTGGATCTTCCAGGGTGATATACGGCTTGCCGGCAAAGATACTTTTGGCCAGCGTGGTCTTGCCGCTTTGGCGAGGGCCGGTCAGCGTGATGACCGGATACTGACTGGCCAGGTGCTTGAGCACTGGCGCGATATTGCGCTCAATCATGGGGGCATGATAGCCTTAAAACCTGTAATCTGAAGATTAGATTTTCAAATTACAGGTTTTTAAGGATCTAAGCGCGAAGCAGGGAGCCAACTGGCCAAGATTGGGGCCTGCGCCTCGTCCACCTACTTGCCGATACAAAACTTCGAAAAAATCACGCCTAGCAGGTCGTCGGCGCTGAACTGCCCGGTGATCTCGCCCAGCGCGTTCTGGGCCAGGCGCAGTTCCTCGGCAAGCAGGTCGAGCGCCTGGGCCTGTTGCTGCAGCAGGGCAGCCGCCTGTTGAAGATGGTCTTGCACCCGGCGCAGCGCCTGCAGATGACGCTCACGCGCCATGTAAACGCCGTCGGGCACAGCCTG
The DNA here is from genome assembly GCA_945861195.1 of Rhodoferax sp. OV413. Taxonomy (GTDB): domain Bacteria; phylum Pseudomonadota; class Gammaproteobacteria; order Burkholderiales; family Burkholderiaceae_C; genus Rhodoferax. The sequence continues at coordinate 162 of CAMATS010000333.1, read as the reverse complement.
CCAACCGGCCATCTCCAGCAGGCGGCGGCGCAGCGCATCCAGGCCGGCGCCGGTCTTGGCCGACAGGGCCAAGCCAGCGCGCGGTGCAGCAGCTGGGGCGGCATCGGCCTTGTTCCAGACGTCCAGCACTGGCACACTTTCAGGTACTTTTACGGCTATAAG
>CAMATS010000332.1 GCA_945861195.1 Rhodoferax sp. OV413 | reverse complement strand
CCGCCGAATTGGCGCTGGCCGCTGATGGCCGCATACTGGGCCTGCGGGTGCACTCCCTGGCCAACGTGGGGGCTTACGCCACCGGCACGGCCGTGGCCATTCAAGTGCTGATTGGCCCCTGGGTGCAGACCAGCGTGTATGACATCCAGACAATCGACTTCTTTTTCCAGGCGGTTCTGACCAACACCGCATCGGTTGGGGCCTACCGCGGGGCCGGTCGGCCCGAGGCCATCTACATCATTGAGCGCCTGCTCGACGAGGCGGCTCGGCAAGCCGGCATCGACCGCATTGCACTGCGCCGCCGCAACCTGATTCGCCCAGAGCAAATGCCCTACAAAAACGCCATGGACAAGCTCTACGACAGTGGGCGCTTTGAACACATCATGGACCAGAGCCTGGCACTGGCCAACTGGAACAACTTTGCTCAGCGCCAAGCCGAATCAGGGCGGCGCGGCAAGTGGCGCGGCTTGGGCATTGCTACCTTTTTGGAATGGACCGGTGCCGAGGCATTCGAAGAGCGCATGACTGTCACCGTGCTGGCTGACGGCATGATCGAGGTGTTTTCTGCGGTCAACGATATGGGGCAGGGCATCGCCACCTCGCTGGCGCAACTGGTGGTGGATGTGTTTGAGGTTCCGATCGAGCAGGTGCGCATCGTCATGGGCGATACCGACCGAGGCGCTGGTTTTGGCAGTGCCGGCTCGCGCTCCATCTTTGCCGGCGGCTCCGCTGTCAAGGTGGGCGCCGAGCGTACCGTCGAACAGGCCCGCGCCCTGGCCGCCCAACATCTGGAAGCCGCTGCGCACGACCTGGACTACCGGGGCGGGCGCTTTGGCGTGCGCGGCACCGATATCGGTGTCAGCTTGTTTGAGCTGGCCACGGCACAGGCCGGGGGGCGCATCCATGTCGAATCCACGAGCGCGGTGAGCGGGCCGTCCTGGCCCAACGCCTGCCATATCTGCGAGGTTGAGCTCACCCCCGAGACCGGCGAAGTCGCGGTGGTGGCCTATTCCTCGGTCAACGATGTCGGGCGGGTTGTCAATCCCACAATAGTGATCGGACAACTCGACGGCGGCGCCCTGCAAGGCATCGGGCAGGCACTGATCGAGCACACGGTGTATGACAACCAGAGCGGCCAATTGCTGACCGGCAGCCTGATGGACTATGCCGCGCCGCGCGCGGACATGGCGCCACCCTTTCGCACCACCATGGACCAGTCTGTGCCCTGCTTGAACAACCCGCTGGGCGTCAAAGGAGTGGGCGAACTCGGCACCATCGGTGCCACCCCCTGTGTGGTGAACGCTGTGGCAGATGCCATGGCCCGCAATGGCTATGCGCACTGCGCCAAGCAGCTGCAGATGCCGCTTACAGCACCGCGGCTGTGGGCTCTGCTGCAAACCAAGCCTTAAGTCCTCAGCCCTCAAAAGCCGGGCGGTGAATGCCCGGGGCGCGGGCGTCACGGGTGCCCTGTGCTTTGGCGCCCGGAGGGCGGCCGCCGTGTTGCAGTTGGCGTGGGAGAAGTATTCCATTGCCCTACCTGAATGTGAGAAAAGTCCGTCGTCAACGCTTTTTGTCTTGGCGACGGCAAAGTGCGCTTCAGCTCGGGTAGCGATGGGAGACTCCTTCGCATGATTTTTCAGCCTTCCTGTGAGGTGTGAGCATAAAATGCGTTATGCGGATAACGTATTCAAGGAGTGAATCATGCACAAAAGAATGACCATCACGCTGGACGAGGTTGTTTACGATGGCCTGTGCCGCACCATAGGCAAGCGCCGCATGAGTCAGTTTATTGAAGACCTGCTGCGCCCGCACGTCTTGGACACCTCACTTGATGATGGCTACCGCGCCATGGCGGCGGATGCCGCTCGAGAGACACACGCGCAAGAATGGAGCAACGCACTGGCCAAGGACATGAACAGTGAGGCGCGGTGAGGTGTGGTGGGTCGAGTTTGACCCGTCGGTTGGCACAGAGATCCGTAAAACACGCCCTGCCGTGATTGTGAGTAACGACGCGGCCAACAGACACCTGGCGCGCGTGGTGGTCGTGCCTATGACCAGCAACACGGGCCGTCAGTACCCCGGCGAGGCGGTGGTATTGGTCGATGGGCAAAGCAGCAAAGCCATGGCAGACCAAATCATGGCCGCCGACAAGGCTCGCCTCAAGAGCCAACTCGGCACAGTGAGCAAGGCCGATATGCAGGTCGTCGAGGATGCCCTTCGCGTTCACCTAGGGCTGGCCAAGTAGCGCACGTCTATTCAAAATCTTGAAACTGAACGCGCCTTCTGGTCCGCCGACGCTTTTTTGCTTGGCCATAATGCCTGCTGCCGTGGGTCAACCTCGTTGAGTTAAAGCAGCTTCTGCCGATCAAAAAGTGAGCTGCTGCCGGCATATTGCTGGACCGCATGCGCGAGCTGTTGAAGGGGGAAGCTGCGTGAGCTACGTCACGCGGAAGTGATGCCACACCCCCATTTCTTGCTTGTCGCAAACGTCCAAGAACGCTTCATCGGCCCGCTGTTGGCTTCGCCGCCCCTCAAACTGGGAACCCACGCTGTCGCCCGGCTGCTCCGGGGCAGGCAACTCGATATCCAAGGTATACAAAACAAGCGCGATGCGCCCCCCTGACGAGACCCTGGCCTTGGTATCATGGACAGCGTCAGTTTGGGGAAGGGAAAACCAAGCAGCCGGGGTAGCCCGGGCTTGGTTGACAAACAATAAATTGCAGAGCCATGACGATCAGTGACCGCAAGCCTTTTGACTTTGCGCGCGAGGCGCTCAAGCAGATCTCTGCGCGCAAAATGATGCCTACGCCGGCCAACTACCAGGCTATTTACAACGAGATAGCTGGCTTGTCGAATGAGCCGGCTTTCCCGCTCGAACGCTTGCGGGACATTGCGCGGGCGCTGCCCGCCAAAACGCCGGGTCAGCTCAAACATCGGGCGCTGCTGGAGTCGGCCATCGGACAGCTTAGCTGGAGCGGCATTAAAGCTGCGCTGCTGGCTTATGGCAGCTTTACGCCTGCCGATGCGCCTGCCTCAGCGAACACCAGCACGGCGCCTGGTGCGTCGCCCGGTTTGGCTGGTCCGGCCGCGCCGGCTTTGACCGCTGATTTTTTTGGGCTAATTGCCCGTCTGGTCGAGTTTGTTTTGCCGGTCCTCGGGGACGACGATGTCCGCTTCACCGAACAAGCGCAGGCGCTGCTGCTATCGATGCGGCGCCCGGGGGTGGAGGCCGATGCTGCAGCGGTTAAATTGCAGCTCGCTAATTTTGCCCACCGGGTCTCTTTTGCGGCTGAAGAACAGCTCGAAATCAAAGGCGTATTGCACGCGCTTTTACAGCTCATCATTCAAAACATCGGCGCCTTGGCGCTCGATGACCGGTGGCTCAAAGGCCAGACGGATGCGCTGCAGGCAGCGGCTATGCCGCCGCTGACCCTGCGCCGGCTGGATGACGTGCAGCGCCGCCTCAAGGACGTGATTCTGAAGCAGTCCGAGGCCAAAGAGCGTATGACCAGCGCCCAGGAAGAGATGCGCCAAATGCTCGCTCT
>CAMATS010000331.1 GCA_945861195.1 Rhodoferax sp. OV413 | reverse complement strand
GAAATCCACCGCCTGTCCCCCGTGGTGGAAGAGATTCTCTACCCGGCGCTGGAAGACTACAAGATCGACATCATGATTGGCGAGGGCCCGGCGGCCCGCTCGATCAAGCTTGATTTGCAGCCCTTCACGCTGGTGGGTGCCACCACCCGCGCCGGCATGCTGACCAACCCGCTGCGCGACCGCTTTGGCATCGTGGCGCGGCTGGAGTTCTACACCGCCGAAGAGCTGGCGCGCATCGTGCGTCGCAGCGCCGGTCTGCTCCATGTGCCCACCGATGATGCGGGTGGCTTTGAGATTGCGCGGCGCGCGCGCGGCACGCCGCGCATTGCCAACCGGCTGCTGCGCCGGGTGCGTGACTATGCTGACGTCAAAGGCTCTGGGGAGATCACGCTGGATATTGCCAACCGCGCGCTGGCCATGCTCGATGTCGACCCACAGGGGTTCGATTTGATGGATCGCAAGCTGCTCGAAGCAGTCATTCACCGCTTTGACGGCGGCCCGGTTGGGCTGGACAACATTGCCGCGAGCATTGGCGAAGAGCGCGAGACCATTGAGGACGTGATCGAGCCCTACCTGATCCAGCAGGGCTACCTGCAACGCACCCCGCGCGGACGCATCGCCACGCTAGCCGCCTACCGCCACCTGGGTGTGGCGCCGCCCAGCCGGGACGGCGATATGTTTGGGGCTTGAGCCGCGCTGGCTGCGTTCACTGCAAAGCCCCGGAGCCAGGCCAGCTGATGACCAGCGCGAGGGTGAGCGCCAGGGTCGCGGTCTGCACCAGCAGCGCTGGCCTCCAACCCAGCCGCCCCTGCAGCAGTGCACCCAGCAACCAGCAGCTCAACAACAGCAGCAGGCTCCACAGAGCGAGTTCAGAGGCAGGCCAGGCCGAGGCATGCCACAACACCAGGGCTACGCCCAACAACAGTGTGGCGAAATGCGCGCAGGCAAACCAGGCCACGGCAGCTGGCAGTGGCGGCTCAAAAATCTCTAGCTGCGCGATGTCAAACTTCGGTTGGGGCCAGCGCATCGCCACATCGGCTGGGCGCCAGCCCGGCGGCATCAGCCAGACCCGCAGCTTGTCGCTCCAGCGCTGCGCCCGCCAACTGTCGCTGAGCAATGCCCAGTAGACCTGGGCATTGGCCCACAGCGGGTCCCAGCTGTTGAGCGGCCTGCGGGTGCCGTAGACGCAGGGCTCAGCATCAGCCTCGGCCTCGAAGGTGCCAAACAGCCGGTCCCACAGCACCAGTATGCCGCCGTAGTTCTTGTCCAAGTAGCGGTCGTTGACGGCGTGGTGCACCCGGTGGTTGGACGGCGAGCAGAACACCCGGTCAAACCAGCCGAGGCGGCCGATCTGCTCGGTGTGCACCCAGAACTGGTAGAGCAGGTTGATCAGCGCCACGATGCCAAAAATCAGCGGCGGCACACCGACCACGGCCATCGGCAGGTAAAACAGCCAGCCCAGCAGGGCGCCGCTGCTGGTCTGGCGTAGCGCGGTGGACAGGTTGTAGTGCTGGCTCTGGTGGTGCACACTGTGCGCCGCCCACAACAGCGCCACCCGGTGTCCGCCGCGGTGCAGCCAGTAGTAACAAAAATCATAAAAAAGCAGCGCCAGCAGCACACCGGGGACGCTGTGCCAAAAGGCCTGATCCGGGAACAGTGCCACCGAGGCATAGACCGCGCTGTAAATGCCGATGGTCAGCAGGCTGCTGAACACGCCGCTGAGCTGGCTGAGCATGCCCAGGCTGATGCTGTTGATGAGGTCACTCAGGCGGTAGGTATTGCGCCCGCTGCGCCGTCTCTCCCGCGCCAGGCCCCAGGCGAACTCCAGGGCAATCAGCAACAGAAAAACCGGCATTGCCAGAACAATCACTTGCGGGGCGCTCATCGGCGCATTGTGGCGTATCCGCTCGACCGTATGATGCGAGTTTTGCGGACTGGATTGAGCATGAAGCAGATCAGCGACCTCAAGATAGGCTGCACCGCCGGCGGTGCGACCCACCACGACACCGATATTCCCGACATCAGCACCAAGGTGCAGATGGTCAAGGATGCCGGTGTGTTTGACTACATTGACCGAACGCCGCCGGACGATGAGTTTCGAGATCTGCTCAAAGCCTCTGAAAAGTTTGACATGCCGGTGCTCGCCAGCGGCTGGTTTTACACGCTGGGCCGGGACAATGCGCTGTTTGAGCAAAACATTCACAAGGCCCGTCTGCTGGGTAGCTTGGTACACAACGTGCAGGTCTTGACCAAGCATGTCGACGGCCATGTGGCGAGCAACCAAGAGGTGGCCGATTTCTACTGCTGGGCTCACGACATCGGCATGCGCCACGGCGTGGTGCCCTGCTTTGAGGTCCATGTGAACATGTGGTCCGAGCACCTCGGGCGGGTTGAGCAGGTGGCTGAACTGGTGCGGCAGCGGGGACTGCCGTTTTTCATGACCCTGGACCACAGCCATGTGATCTTCAAAATTGACAACCCCAAAGAGCAGCAGGTGCAAAACATGGCGGCCGATGTGGCGGCCGGCCGCCTGATTCTTGACCCCTTCCAAAGCGGCAATGTGGCAAAACGCTGGATTGATGCCAATTTTGTTCACCATGCGCATGCCCGCTGCGCGGTACCGGCCAACCCCATCAACACCCGCGCCAAGCACCCCGATGGCAGCTTTGGGCGCGGCATCCAGTACCCCTTTGTGCGCCCCAAGGCCGGCGATTATGTGAGCGACGATTGGGACGAGCAACGCATCGAGCCCTGGAAGCGGGTGGTGCGCGACCTGCTGGCCCACCATGCCAGCCATGCAGCCAGCCCGATTGCCCAGATCTCTTGCGAGCACATCCCGGCCATAGACTACGGCGCGGGCCACGGCTACTCTATTTTTGAGCAAAACATAGCCTGTGCCACCTGGCTGCGCTCCGAGTGGGCGCAGGCGCTTGCGGCCCAGCCGGCCTGAGCGCACCCGGCGCAGGCAAGGCCCTACATGGTTTTGATCAGCTCTGAGTAGGACGCCTGCAACAGCCCGGTATCGGTGCCAGCGGCCAGCATGGTGTAGCCCATTTTGCGGGCCCGCGCCATCCAAGCCGGGTCGGTGGCCATGAAGCCGGCAATCTTGCCGTGCCGACGCGCCACCGTGGCCACGTGGGTCATGGCCCGGTCAAAGTCGGGGTGATCAAATTGGCCCGGTATGCCCATAAAGTTCGACAGGTCAAAGTGCCCCACCCACAGCACGTCAATGCCATCAACCGCGGCAATTTCTTCCACCTGCGCCAGACCACGTTCGGTCTCAATCTGGGCAATCACCAGGGTGCGGGCAATGTAGGTTTCCATTTTGCGGCTGACATCGCCGCCCTGGTAGTCGCACTGGGCAAAGCCGAAGGCCGCGCCGCGCCGTCCCTGCCCTGGGTAGCGACAGGATTGAACAATGTCTTGCGCCTGCGCCCGGCTCTCCACCATCGGGATCATCACGCCGCGTGCGCCCAGATCCAGCGAACGCGCCAGCCAGGTGTAATCGCCACGCGGTACCCGCACCATGGGCTCCAGTGGCAGCCC
>CAMATS010000330.1 GCA_945861195.1 Rhodoferax sp. OV413 | reverse complement strand
TGGCGCGACACCAGCGGGGCCATCCAGGCCTGGGCTGACCAGTGCCCGCACCGCGGGGCTCGTCTCTCCTTGGGGCGGGTATGCGCGGGGCGCCTTGAGTGCCCTTACCACGGTTGGCAGTTCGATGCTTCGGGTCAGTGCGTGCAGGTGCCGGCCCTGCCGGCCTTCACGCCGCCGGCCTCGCATCGGGCCCAGGTGTTTGCTGCGCGCGAACAGGGCGGGCTCATCTGGGTTTGTCTGGATGCTGCCCGGCCGGCCTCGGGGCGGGCATTGCCGATCTTTGAGGCAGAGGCGGACGCCCAGTTGCACAAGCTCAACTGCGGCCCCTACGAGGTGGCTACCAGTGCCGGGCGGATTGTGGAAAACTTTTTGGACATGGCGCATTTCGGCTTTGTGCACGAGGGCTGGCTGGGCATGCGCCGGCTGCCCGAGGGTGTCGCGGGCCATGCCACCGAAATCCCGCCGTATGTGCTTACGACTACACCGCAGGGCCTGCGCGCCACCGGCTGCCGCGCCTGGCAACCTCGCTCCAGCTTGCACGCCACTGCGGCCGCGCAAATTGATTACAACTACGAGGTCATTGCGCCTTTTACTGCAGTGCTGTGCAAGGTGGCGCCTGCACACAGCGTGGCGCTGCCAGCGTTTCGCGAATCGATCGCCCTGTTTGTCTGCCCGCTCACGCCCAGCAGCAGCCGTGTCTGGTTCCGGCTGGCGGTGGCTGATATGGCGCCCGATGAGGCCGCACTGCGCGACTTCCAGCACACCATCTTCATGCAAGACAAGCCGGTGCTGGAGTCGCAATTACCCAAGACCCTGCCGCTGGCGCCCCGTGCCGAGCTGCACACGGCGGCCGACAAGGCCTCGGTCGCTTACCGCCGCCACTTGAGCCAACTGGGCATTACTTTTGGCGTCAGCTGATGCAAACCCTACCGTCATTTGTTCACCACATTGCGCCCCAACGCCTGCCCGAGCTGCTGCAGCGCATGCCCAAGGCCGAACTGCACATGCACATCGAAGGATCGCTTGAGCCCGAGCTGATTTTTGCTATGGCCCAGCGCAACAAGTTAACCTACGGCCATCACCTGGCACCGCTCAACAACTAGGCGCAACTCAAGGTCTGGCTGGTTGAGTTGGGGCAGTTATGGGCTGCGAAGTTGAAAAATGGGCTGGTCGCGCTGTGTTGGTCGCGCTGTAGGTCTTTTTGTATATCCTGTATATACTTCAGTGTTCAAGGAGAAAACCTGATGCTGACCCGAGTTTTCAAAAGCGGCAATTCTTTGGCCGTGCGCATCCCCAAAGAGCTGGCCTTTGTAGATGGCGCGCAAGACGTTGAGGTCGAGCGTGTGGGCAACACGCTGGTGCTGCGCCCGGTGGTGCGGGAAACCATTGGCGACCTGACCGAGATTTTTGCTGCCTTCCCAAAAAGCTTCATGGCTGGGGGACGTGAGTTTCACGAGGAGCATGAGCGCGACTGGAGTGGCTTGGGCGGCACGCAGGCAAATAAAGTGCAGGGTTGAGGCATGCGCTTCATGCTCGACACCAATATTTGCATTCACTTAATCACCCAACATTTGCCACAAGTGCGCGCCCGTTTCATGGCAGCCCCCTTGGGTGATGTTTTGATCTCGGTTGTGACTTACGCTGAACTCAGGCACGGTATCGAGCGCGGCCCCGCTGTGGACCGGGCTGCTTCTGACCACGCACTGCAACGCTTTACCAGGCGGATACCCATCCTGCCTTTTGGTGAACGTGAAGCCCAAAGCTATGGCGTTCTGCGCGCCGCCGTGCAGGGCCGCAGTCGAGACACCATGGACCGCCTGATTGCCGCCCATGCAGTGAGTGTCGGCGTCACCCTTGTCACCAACAACGAAGCTGACTACCAAGACTACCCTGGCCTGAAGATTGAAAACTGGGTCAGCGCGCCATGAACATGACCTTAAGCCCTCTAAGCCAATGCTGATGCAAACCCTGCCGTCATTCGTTCACCACATTCCGCCCCAACGCCTGCCCGAGCTGCTGCAGCGCATGCCCAAGGCCGAACTGCACATGCACATCGAAGGATCGCTTGAGCCCGAGCTGATTTTTGCCATGGCCAAGCGCAACAAGGTGGCCTTGCCCTACCCGTCGGTGCAGGCCTTGCGCGAGGCCTATGTGTTTGACAACCTGCAAAGCTTTCTTGATATTTACCATGCTGGCACCCTGGTGCTCAAGACCGAGCAAGATTTTTATGACATGGCCTGCGCTTACCTGGCTCGCGCCCAGGCTGACAACGTGCTGCATGCCGAATTATTTTTTGACACCCAGACCCACACTGGCCACGGCCTGAGCGCCGAGGTGGTCATCAAGGGTCTGCACCGGGCCTGCACCGATGCGCCGGATCGCTTTGGCATGACAGCCTCGCTGATTCTTTGCTTTTTGCGGCATCTGAGCGAAGCCGAGGCCTTTGAGTGCCTGGAGCAGGCCTTGCCCCTGCGGGACTGCATTCTTGGCATCGGCCTGGCATCCAGCGAGGTCGGCCACCCGCCCGAAAAATTTGCCCGGGTGTTTGCCCGGGCGCGGGCCTTGGGCTTCCGGCTGGTAGCCCATGCTGGCGAGGAGGGACCGCCGGCCTATATCTGGAGCGCGCTGGATGTGCTCAAGGTCGAGCGCATTGACCATGGTGTGCAGGCCATCCATGATGCGGCCCTGATGCAGCGCCTGGCGCAAGACCGCATACCGCTCACGGTGTGTCCGCTCTCCAACCTCAAGCTCTGCGTCTACCCCAGCTTGGCGCAGCACAGCCTGCACCGCATGCTAGAGGCCGGCATCGTGGCCACAGTTAATTCAGATGACCCGGCCTACTTTGGCGGCTACCTCAACGAGAACTTCAGCCAGACCTTTGCTGCCCTGCCGCTCTCGGCGGTCCATGCCTATCAGTTGGCGCGCAACAGCTTTGAGGCGAGCTTTATCGGCGCCACTGAGCGCAGCGCCCATGTCGCGCGGCTGGATGCCCTGTTTGAATCTTTTGCCTGAGCCACATGCTGCCATGAAGGCCTACCGCGCTGCCCTGCTGCGCTTTGACCCGGCCGCAGACCCGCGGCAGGCCGCTGTCTATGAGGCCGATGGCCTGCTGGTGCTGGGCCCCGATGCCAGCGGTGCTGAGGTGGTGCATGACGTCGGCGCCTGGGCAGCGCTGGCGCCGCGCTATCCTGGCCTGGCCGTGGAGCACCTGCCAGGGCGCCTGATTGCCCCCGGTTTTATCGACATGCATGTGCATTTTCCGCAGCTCAATGTGATCGGCTCGCCCGCCGATGGCCTGTTGCCCTGGCTAGAAAACCACACCTTCCCTGAAGAGCAACGCTTCGAGTCACCCGCTTACAGCGCAGCCGAGGCGGAGTTTTTTCTCGACGAGCTGCTGCGCCACGGCGTTACCACAGCGCTGGCCTTTGCCACCTCGCACCCGGCCTCGGTGCAGGCCCTGTTTGCCGCGGCGCAGCAGCGGGAAATGCGGCTGATCACCGGCCTGTGCCTGATGGACCGCCATGCGCCGGCGGCTTTGCTAAACCGGGCCGGGCCGGCTGGC
>CAMATS010000329.1 GCA_945861195.1 Rhodoferax sp. OV413 | reverse complement strand
GGCCGCACCCCCAGACCCCAGGAGCAGCAGGAGATCGCCCTAGCGCAGGCGCAAGCCATCGACAGCGCCGGGCCCGGCTACTTGCTGGCCGACACCACACCGCTGATGACGGCGGTTTACAGTGATGTCATCTTTGGGGACCAGTCGCTGTACCGTTTCGCCCTGGAGCACCACAGCTGTTTCGCGTTGACGCTGCTGACCGACACAGATTTGCCCTGGGTGGCCGATGGCCTGCAACGGGACGGGCCATACTGGCGCACTGCGGTGGACAGGCGCTTGCGCCAAGTGCTGGTGCAGCAGGCCCTGCACTACGTGCTGATTCAGGGCCGTGGCGAGGCGCGCACGGCCAACGCCCTGAAGGCCCTTGGGCAGCACCCTGGGGCAGCGCAACACCCCCCTGACCCGGCCTGGCTACTGAACCGGTCCGCCTGAGACTGGCAGGTCGCCCGCACCAAGGAACAGGGCCGCCACATCAATCGGGTCAAATCGGTATTGCAGGCCGCAAAACTCGCAGCCCACCTCGACATCACCGCGCTCGGCCAAAATGCTTTGCGCCTCGTCCCGACCCAGGCCGAGAATCATGTTGGCAACCCGCTCGCGGCCGCAAGTGCAAGCAAAGTGCGGCACGGCCTCACCGCTCACGGCCGGGAAAATTCGCAAGTCTTCTTGCCAAAACAGCCGGCGCAGGATGGTTTGAGCATCCAGCGTCAACAGCTCTTCGCGCTTGAGGCTTGAGGCGAGCAGCGCGATCCGGTTGTAGTGCTCATTGAGTCCACTCTCGTCCTCGTTCGCTAGGCGTGCCGCCTCCCCGCCCAAGTTGCCAGCCCCCTCCAGCGGCAAACGCTGGATCAGCAGGCCGGCGGCCACATCGCCATCGGCTGCCAGCACCAGCCGGGTGTCGAGCTGCTCGCTTTGCAGCATGTAGTGCTCCAGCACGCCGCTGAGCTGCTCGAGTTTCTCACGCCGGTCACCAAACAGCGGCACCACCCCCTGGTAAGGCTGCTGACCCGGGAAGCGCTCTTTGGGATCCAGCGTAATGGCACATTTACCCAAATTGTTGAGATTCACCATGGCGCTTAGGCTAGCGCCCGGCAGCACGGGGGCGCTCAGGCTGGCTGTGGCGCGCAACGCAAAATCCGGCTGTACCTCAGCGACTGCCAATTTGACCGGGCCATCACCAAAAATTTGCAAAATCAGGGCGCCATTGAATTTGATGTTGGCCTGCATAAGGCAGGCCGCCGCCACCATTTCACCCAGAAAATTTTGAACCGGCAAGGGGTAGGCCCCGGCCGGGCTACCTGCAGCGCGGCGGCGCAGAACCTCGGCCCAGCCCTCGGTCACCCGAACCAGCATGCCTCTTACTGGCAGGCCTTCAAACAAAAATTTATGCAATTCAGACACCCGGTGCTACTCCTCAATGGCTTGGCCCAATGGCGCGTCAGGCGACTCTGGGCAAAGGCTGGCTTCAGGCCAATTTTTTCAACCGGCTGGCAAAGCGCACAGCGTTGTCGACATAAAACTGGGCGCCCAGGCGGATGGCCTCTATGTCTTGCGTATCAAGCATACGCACCACCTTGGCCGGGCTGCCCAGGATCATCGAGCCGTCCGCAAACTCTTTGCCTTCGGTCACCAGCGCGCCGGCACCCACCAGGCAGCCTTTGCCAATTTTTGCGCCGTTCAAAATCACTGCACCAATGCCAATCAGGCAGCCGTCGCCGATGGTGCAGCCGTGCAGCATCACCTGATGGCCAATCGTCACCTCGTTGCCCACGGTCAAGGACATGCCCAGATCGGCATGCAACACGCTGAGATCCTGGATATTGCTGCGCCATCCCACCGAGATGCTCTCGGTGTCGCCGCGCAACACGGCACCAAACCAGACACTGCTGTGCGCGCCTAGTGCCACCCGGCCCATCACCTGCGCACTGTCGGCCACCCAGGCTGTATCTGCCAATTGGGGGGCAATGCCGTCGAGTTCATAAATTGCCATAACAACAGAATTCTTTCAGGTAGCAGGTCATTGTAAGTAGGCCCCAGTGGCGTACGCATGATCGGTCAGGCTGGTGCAAACCCGCTCAGGTTTGGGCGGGCGGCGGCTCAAGCCCTGGGATGGTGTTGCGCATGCAGGGTTTTGAGCCGCTCACGCGCCACATGGGTGTAGATGGTGGTGGTTGATATGTCGGCGTGGCCGAGCAGCATTTGCACTGCACGCAAATCGGCGCCGTGGTTGAGCAGATGGCTCGCAAAGGCATGGCGCAAGGTGTGCGGCGAGAGTGGCACGGTGATGCCAGCGCTGCGGGCATACTTTTTGACGATCATCCAGAACATCACCCGACTCATGGCGCTGCCGGCATTCAAGCCACGGGTGCTGACAAACAGGTCTTGGGTCTGCTGACCTGAAAGCAACTCGGGCCGAGCCGATTCAAGGTACTGCGCAAGCCACTCGCCAGCCACCTCGCCAAAGGGCACGAGCCGCTCTTTGTTGCCTTTGCCCAGCACCCGCAGCACATGGTCTGCCATGCTCAGGTTGAAGACCTTGAGCGTAATCAACTCGCTCACCCGCAGGCCGCTGGCGTACATCAATTCGAGCATGGTGCGGTCGCGCACGCCCAGGGCTGAATCTAGCGCTGGTGCATTCAAGAGCGCCTCGACCTGCTGCTCGCTGAGGGTCTTTGGCACCCGCAGGGCCTGACGGGCAGCCAAGAGTTTGAGGGTCGGGTCGGCCATGATCAGCCGCTCCCGCAGGGCCCAACGGAAATAGCGCTTGAACACGGTGAGCCGCCGGTTGGCTGTGCTGGCCTTCGTGGCTGCATGCCGGGCAGCAAAATAGCCGCTGATATCACTGCCCTGACTGGCTGCCAAGGCCAATCCTTGGGTTGCCAGCCAAGCCGCGTTCTAATTGAGATCGCGGCGATAAGCCGCCTATGTATTGCCCGACAGGCCTTGCTCAAGCCACAGGGCATCAATGAAGGCGTCAATAGACGCATCGGCAGGCGCGGTTGCTGTCACTCGGGCAATCATGTTGGCGGTGCTGGCCGAAGCCGGCAAACCCAGGGCGGTGGAGCTGGGGCGGTGGCTCAAAGCTCAAGCTCCTGAGAAATGGGCAAAGTTCGTATGCGCAACATGTTAACGCTGCGGCAAATCTTCGGCGTGAAGGCCTGGAGCAACTGGGCAAACTCGGCGCGGAGATGGATCGCTGCTATTCTCTGCGAATGGTTTTTGCTCAACTGTTGTTCCCCGATTTCGCGCTGATTTTGTGTGGCTACCTGGTCTGCCGCCACACCCCGCTTAACCGCACAGTGTGGGAGCCTGTAGAGATGCTGGTTTATTTTCTGCTCTTCCCGATTCTGCTGTTTCATTCCATTGTCAAGAGTCCGCTCGACCTGAGCGCAACTTCCAGCCTGATCGGCGCTGGCTGGGCACTGGCTCTGACCGGCATCGCACTGGCCTACTCGCTGCCCTACTGGCCCTGGTTGCGGCGATTTGTGCCGGCGCGCGAGTACGCGGCCAGCGCACAGGTGGCTTTTCGTTTCAATTCATTCATTGCCCTGGCCCTGGCCGAGCGCTTGGCC
>CAMATS010000328.1 GCA_945861195.1 Rhodoferax sp. OV413 | reverse complement strand
CAAGCCGGCGTGATCGCGCCCGACTCCGATGCCGATGAGGCCATAGCGGTGCACGTGCTGCTGCGCAACCGGCTCGGTCTGCCTGTGGCCTGTGCAAGGTTGCTGCCAGCAGCAGCGGGCGTGGCCCGAATTGACTGCCTGGGCGTGCTGCGCGTGCTGCGCGGCTCGCACTACGGCCGGTTTCTGCTGATGGCCCTGCTCCAGGAGGCTAGAAACCGTGGCGATGCCGTGGTTCAGGTACAGGCCACCCGCAGCAGCCGGGGCTTTTTTGAGCGCCACGGCTTCGAGCCGGTAGGCGAGCCCCATGCGTCCGAAGGCGTACTCAACACTTGGCTAAGCCACGCGCTGTGAGGCGCACCAGTGCAGATCATCCATCAGCCCCGAGAAGCAGTCTGTCATCGCCGGGTTGCCGGGGGATACACGCCTGCCCGGATTAAATATCAGCCAGCAGAGGGTAGGGCGGCGGGCTGAGGGTAAGGGTGGGGCCGCTGGCACTGCCAAGGTGCAGGGGGCCGGCGTCAGCGGCACTGAGTTGTATCGAAACACTGGCCTCAAACCCACCGCCCAAGCCGGGAGGAACTGCGGCAGCCTGGGCGACCAGGCCGCAGGCTTGGTCTGGGTCGGCGGCTTTGAAGATCTCTTGGCCAGCGCGCATTGAGCCAGCGCTGCGGGCCAGAAAAGCGCGGCGCTTGAGGGTGCCACGAAACTGGCTGCGCGCGACGACTTCCTGGCCTGGGTAGCAGCCTTTTTTGAAGCTCACGCCGCCCACGGACTCGTAGTTGAGCATCTGCGGCACCAGCGCCTCAAACAAGGGCTGACTGATGCTGGCGATGCCGCTGCGCACCTCAGACCAGGCCCAAAGCTGCGGGTCAAGCGGGGCACCTAGCGGGGGAGCGGCGCTGGCCGGGCCGACCCAAAGCGCCCGCGGCGTGGCGTCAGCCGGGTAGAGGCGCACCACGGTGGCGCCCTCAACATCTTGTTTGGACCAGGGCACCGGCGCGCCCGATGCCGCTGCACCGAGTGCGCTGCCACACAGCCCGTAGAGCGAGAAATCAGCGCTGGCATCGCTGAGCCGGGCCTTGGCCCGCATGACAAACATGGACAGCCGTTTGAGGGTGGCTGGCAGCAGGTCCAGCGGGCAAACCAGCAGCAGCTCGGAGGCACTGCGCTTGAAGCCAATCATGCTGGCCTGCATGCGCCCCTTGGCCGAACAAAAGGCGGCCAGTCTGGCCTCTGAGAGGCCCAGTAAAGCAAAGTCTTGGGTCAGTTGTCCGTGCAAAAAGGCAGCTGCATCATCGCCCTGGGCACGAATAACGCCAAGGTGCCCGAGCGGTGTCACGCCGTGAAGAGGTGTTTTCATGGGCTGAATTATCATGCGGCCCTGTTGTTTTAGGAAGGCAAGCGGGCTGTGCGACGTTTGATCATGCTGTGGGTGTTGCCGGCTGTGCTGATGGCCCTGTTGCTAGTCGGCACTGCGCTCTGGTGGGTAAACCACAGCCTGAGGCTCAAGACGCCAGGGCTGGAGCTCACGATTGAGCCCGGAACCTCGGTCCTCGGCGTGGCGCAGGCGGTTCGCGACGCGGGTGTTGACCTCAGCCCACTGTTGCTCTACGGCTGGTTTCGCCTGTCAGGCGATTCGCGTCGAATTCGGGCTGGCAACTACGAGTTGGAGCCCGGCAGCACCCCGCGCAGCCTGCTGCGCAAGCTGGTTCGTGGGGAAGAATCTCTCAACAGCGTGACCCTGGTAGAGGGCTGGAACTTTCGCCAGGTCCGTGCAGCATTGCAAAAAGCCGAGCGGCTCAAGCCCGACTCACAGGGCCTGGAGCCAGAAAAAATCATGGAGCTCCTGGGCCTGCCCGGAAAAGCGGCCGAGGGTCGCTTTTACCCCGACACCTACACCTATGCCCGGGGCAGCAGCGACTTGGCCCTGCTCAAGCGCGCTTTGCAGGCGATGGACAAGCAACTGGCCCGGGCCTGGGAACAGCGCCAACAAAGCACGCTGCTGCGCAACCCCCAAGAGGCGCTGATTTTGGCCAGCATCATCGAGAAGGAGACCGGCCGCCCAGGCGAACGGGCAATGATCAGCGGCGTGTTCAATAACCGCATCAAATTAGACATGCCACTGCAAACCGACCCAACCGTGATTTACGGTATCGGCCCCGGTTTTGATGGCAATTTACGCCGCCGCGACCTGCAAACCGACACGCCCTGGAACACTTACACCCGCAAAGGCCTGCCGCCTACACCGATTGCCATGCCAGGGCAGGCAGCGCTGCTGGCGGCGGTACAGCCTGCCAGCACAGCGGCCCTGTACTTTGTCGCTCGCGGCGACGGCAGCAGCGCCTTCAGCAACAGCTTGGAGGAGCACAATCAGGCGGTCAACAAATACCAGCGCGGGCAGTGACCAGTCATGACTTCTAGCGGTTTGTTTATCAGCTTTGAGGGCATTGATGGTGCCGGCAAATCCACCCATATAGAGCCCTTGGCCGAGGCTTTTCGGGCACAGGGCAGGGCGCTCGTCCTCACCCGGGAGCCTGGCGGCACGCCATTGGCGGAACAACTGCGAACCTTGATACTCCGGGACCCGATGGATGCCATGACCGAGGCGCTGCTGGTGTTCGCCGCACGCCGCGACCATCTGCAAACCTTGATCGAGCCTGCACTGGCTCGTGGCGAGGTGGTGCTGTGCGACCGCTTCACCGACGCCACC
The DNA here is from genome assembly GCA_945861195.1 of Rhodoferax sp. OV413. Taxonomy (GTDB): domain Bacteria; phylum Pseudomonadota; class Gammaproteobacteria; order Burkholderiales; family Burkholderiaceae_C; genus Rhodoferax. The sequence continues at coordinate 877 of CAMATS010000328.1, read as the reverse complement.
TTTGCCTACCAAGGCGGGGGACGCGGCTTTGACGTCGATATGCTGGCTTATTTAGAACAACGCGTACAGGCCGTGGCCGGCTTGGGCAGCCGGGCGCTGCGCCAACCCGACATGACCCTGTGGTTCGACCTCTCGCCAGACGTGGCGGCAGCCCGGCTGTCGCAGGCGCGGGCACCCGACCGCTTTGAGGCCCAGCCACTTGAGTTTTTTCGCCGTGTCGCGCAGGCCTATGGCCAACGCCAGGCCGCCGATCCGGCCCGCTTCACCAGAATCGACGCCAGCCTGCCACGCGAGCAGGTCTGGCAGGCGCTGCGGCTGGCAGTACACCAGCGTGGGTGGCTAACTTGAGCGCCGCTCCTGCGCCCTGGATCAGGGCTCAAACCACGCAATTGCTGACGCAGCGCGGCCATGCCTGGCTTCTGGCCGGACCATCCGGGCTGGGCCAGTATGAATTGGCGCTGAGTTTGGCGGCAGCTTGGCTGTGTGATCAGCCCAGCGGCCAGGGCGCCTGCGGCCACTGCCAAAGTTGCCATGCGCTGAAGGTGCGCACCCATGCCGACCTGTGTGTGCTGATGCCCGAGGCGGTAATGCTGGCTCTTGGCTGGCCCCTGGCGCAAAGTGCGCAGGCCGATTTGGAGAGTGCCAAACGCAAGCCCAGCAAAGAAATCAAGGCCGAGGCGCTGCGCGAGGCCATCGAGTTCAGCCAGCGCAGCAGCGCCCGGGGACGCGGCAAAGTGGTGTTGGTTTACCCTGCCGAGCGTATGAACCATGTCACCGCCAACGGCCTGCTCAAGACACTGGAAGAACCGGCTGGCGAGCTCAAATTTGTGTTGGCCAGCGAGGCGGCGCACCAATTGCTGCCAACCATTCGCAGCCG
>CAMATS010000327.1 GCA_945861195.1 Rhodoferax sp. OV413 | reverse complement strand
AAGCATTTAAGTATTTCGATCTTGCCATTCCGAGGACATGACACCATGAGCAACTACGCCCTTCGCCTCCCAGAATCGCTCAAACAGGCCGCCAAACGGATAGCCGCCAGCGATGACACCACGATGAACCAGTTTTTTGTGGTGGCGATTGCCGAAAAAATCAGCGCCATGGAGACAGCAAAGTTTTTTGAGAAACGGGCAGCCTCGGCTGATATGTCGGCAGCCCAAGCGGCCTGGGACAAGGTTGGGGATCATGCGCCAATGGCGGGCGACAACTGGACTAAGCCGCTCAGGAAGCGCGCGACCTAAGGTACCAATCCCGTTGCTGGTCGGCGGGCAGGTGGTTTGGGTGTCCGGGCGCAGGCCCCATTTGCGCTTGCCACAGATTGGGCGCGCCAGCCAATCACCTAAACCACCCCAGCTGCCCTCAAGCGGTCAATATCAGCTTCGCTTTTCCCCAGCAACTCATTCAGTACCTCCGCCGAGTGTTGCCCCAGCGTGGGCGGCGCGCGGTGCTCGACCGGGGCGGCAGAAAGGTGCAAGGGGCTGCGCAGCAGGGGTACATCCACGCCGCTGCCATGCGGCACCTGCAACACCAGGTCGCGGTGCTTCACATGCGGGTCGGCAAACAGCTGCTGCATGTTGTTGATCGGTGCGCAGGGCACGTTGGCGGCTGACAGCCGCTCGATCCAGTGGGCCACGGGCTGGCTCAGTGTGCGTGGCTCAAGAATGGCATGGAGTGCTGCCCGATGCTGGATGCGGGTAATGTTGGTTTTGAAGCGTTCATCCTGCGCCAGGGCCGGGTCCAGCCCCAGCACCCGCAGCAGGCTGTCAAACTGGCCCGCGTTGGCCGCCGACATGGTGAAGTGCCCGTCGGCTCCGCGGAACACCTCGCTGGGCGCGGTGATCGGGTTGTTGTTGCCCTGGCGCTGCGGGACCTTGCCGGTCATCAGGTAGCCCAGAGCCAGGTGGGCGTTGATGGCCGTGGTCACGTCCAGCATGGCTGCGTCAATGTACTGGCCCTCGCCCGTATCACGGCGGTGGATGATGGCCGCAAGGATGCCGATGGCGGCGTACAAGCCGGTGAAGATGTCGGCAATCGGCACGGCCGAGCGCATGGGTGCAGCGCCGGGTTCGCCGTCGGCCGGCCCGCAGGTGCTCATCAGGCCGCACATGGCCTGCATCACCGAGTCATAAGCTGGCCGCGGGGCATAGGGCCCGTCCTGCCCGTAGCCGGTCACGCTGCAGTAAATGATGGCCGGGTTGATCGCGCGGATGCTGTCGTAGTCCAGCCCGTAGCGAGCCAGCGCCCCCACCTTGTAGTTCTCAATGAACACGTCGCACTGTGCGGCCAGTTCGCGCGCCAGTTGGGCACCTTCCGGGCTGGCGATGTCCAGGGTGAGCGAACGCTTGCCCCTATTGCTGCCCATGAAAAAGGCCGAATCGCTGGTGGGCTGGCCGTCGGCGCCCGTTACGAAGGGGCCAACCTTGCGCGTGTCATCACCTACGCCAGGGCGCTCGATCTTGATCACGTCGGCCCCCAGGTCGGCCAGGGTCTGGGTACACCAGGGCCCGGCCACCACGCGGGTCAGGTCCAGCACCCGTACCTTGTCAAGAATGGGCATGGCGTCAATCGATGCTGATTTTGAGTTCTTTGTTCAACTCGCGCATGTCGTCAAGCTCGCGTTTGACGCGTGCCGCAAACGCGTCGCCACTCAAGGTACGCGGCTCGCCGCCGCTCTTGCTGAAATTGGCCACCACTTCAGGGTCGTTCACGGCGGCAGTCAGCGCGGCAATCAACTTGTCGCGCACCGCCGCCGGCACACCAGCGGGCATGGCAAAACCCAACCAACCGGAGCTGACGTGCGGGATACCCAACTCTTTGGCGGTGGGCACATTGGGGATCAGCGCTGAGCGCTTGTCGCCGGTGTAGGCCAGCATCACCAGCTTGCCCTGCTCGGCCATGGCGCGACTGGCCATCGACGAGAACGCCATGTCGATCTGGCCGCCAAGCAGGTCGGTCAGCAGCGGGCTCTCACCCTTGTAGGGCACGTGCGTCATGGTGAGGTTGGCGTTTTTGACAAACTGTTCTGTGGCGGTGTGAAAGCCGGTGCCCATGCCGGTCGAGCCAAAGTTGAGCTTGCCTGGAGCGGCCTTGGCCTTATCCATCAATTGCGCCAGGGTTTTGATGCCGGAGGCGGGGTGGGTGTTGATCAGGTAGTGCGACTCAAAGATCATGGTCAGGTAGCTGATGTCCTTGATCGGGTCATAGGGCACGCCGTTGGCCAGCACCGGGCCCGACACCACGCCGGCGTTGGTGATCACGCCGATGGTGTAGCCGTCCTTGGGGGCCTTGGTCATGGCGTCTGTGCCAATGCGCTGGCCGGCGCCAGCCTGGTTCTTGATGACCATGGGCTGGCCCAGGATGGCGCCGGCCTTGGTGGCGACCAGGCGGGCATAGCCGTCCACGATGCCGGGAGGGAAGGGCACGATCACGGTGATCGGTTTGTCGGGGTAATTGCTTTGTGCGCCTGCGACAGAGGCCCACAGGGCGGTGAGCAGCAGGGCAAGGGTGCGGACGATGGGGGGAATGGCGTTCATGGAGGTCCTCTCGGGTTGTTAAGGTTGGGGAAAGTGCAGGGCAAGAAAGCTGAGCACGGCAGCATTGAAGCGGGGCGGGTCTTCGGCCCAGCCAAAATGACCCAGGCCCGCCAGGTTGATGAACTCGGCGCCGGCGATCTTGCCAGCCATTTTTTGCATGACGCTGGCCGGGGCTGTAGCGTCGAGCTCACCGGCGATGCACAACACCGGCACATCCAGCGTGGGCAGCAGGTCGCGGCCCTCAAAGCCGACGATGGCGGCCACGGCGGCACGAAAGGTCTCTTCGCGCATTTGGCTCACGGTGCCGATCAGCAGGTCCACCGCCGGCCCGGTGGCGGCGGGTGCCATCATGCCGCGCAGCATCAGCGGCGCGTACTCAGGGATGGTTTTGCCAGCATCCAGTGGGGCCACACGGGCGCGCACAAATTCTTTTTGCCAGTCGCCGTCGGGGCTGCCAAACGAGGCACTGGTAGCCGACAGCACATAGCCGTGGATGCGGGCTCGGGCGTAGCGCCAAGCCTGCTGCGCGATCATGCCGCCCATGCTGTGGCCCATCACCAGGTTGCGCGAGCCGCCTTCTTTCTCCAGCAGCAGGCTGATTACCCGTGCGCAGTGGTCGATGGTCAGCGGCACTGGCAGCGCTGACAGGCCGTAGCCCGGCGCGTCCCACGAGACCACGCGGTAGCCGGCCTGGGTGAAGGCCTGCACCTGGGTGCGCCAGTACTCCTTGGCGCCAAAGGCACCGTGCAGCAAAAAAATGGTCGTGTCATGGCCGCCGGTCACCGGGTAGTGCACGGCGTAGTCGGGCAGGGTCACGGAGGGCTGACTCACGCTGGCACCTGCAGCGATGCCGCCGGCGTCCAGCTGGCGTGGGCACCCATCGGAATATGCCCGGGCAGGATGATGCGGCAGATGGGCCCCGGGCTGATGTCGCGCGCATCAAAGATGGCGCACTCGCCTTTGCCGGTGTTGAGGTTGGTGACATAGGTCACCAGGTA
>CAMATS010000326.1 GCA_945861195.1 Rhodoferax sp. OV413 | reverse complement strand
AGGTAATTTTTGGGGCCTTGCACTGGCGTGGTGTTGTTGTACTGGCTGATGGCGCCGCAGATCACAATGCGGGCGCGCCGGTTGATACGGGTGAGCACCGTGTCGAGGATGTCGCCGCCGACGTTGTCAAAATAAATGTCTACGCCACTGGGGCAGTGGGCCTTGAGGCCCTCGCGCACCGCGCTGGGGCCGGCCTTGTAGTCGATGCAGGCATCAAAGCCGAGTTCTTTCACCACCCAGTCGCACTTGGCCTGGCCGCCGGCGATGCCCACCACACGGCAGCCCCGGATCTTGGCCACCTGGCCCACCGTTTGGCCAACCGCCCCGGCCGCGCCGGATACCACCAGGGTTTCGCCAGCTTTGGGCTGGCCGACATCCATCAAGCCGAAATAGCCGGTCATGCCCGGCATGCCCAGCACATTGAGCCACTGGCTCAGGGTGCCCAGACCGAGGTCGATTTTGACCAGGCCGGAGCGCTTGAAGTCGGTTGGCGCCAGGCTCAGGTACTGCTGCACGCCAAAGCCGGCACTCACCCTATCACCCACTGCAAAGCCGGGGTGCTCAGACGCGATCACGCGGCCCACACCGCCGGCGCGCATCACCTCGCCCAGGGCCACTGGCGGGATGTAGCTCTTTCCCTCGTTCATCCAGCCGCGCATGGCCGGGTCGAGCGACAGCGCCAGCGTCTTGAGCAGCACGCCACCGGCTGCCGGCGCGGTCACAGGCTCAGTGCTGGCTTGCCAGTTGGCAGCGGTGGGCAGTCCCACGGGGCGGCTGGCCAAACGGATTTGGTGGTTGCTCAGGTGTTCGAAGGTCATGGGTGGATTCCTGCAATAAATAGGCCGGGGATGCTAGCCCATACGCATCCTGCCACCAGTAGCGCCGGCGACAGCAACTCGTTTTGCCCCAGGGCGGTAAAGCCCGGGGCGTTCGGCGGTTCAAACGCCAGCTGCGCCGCGCGCGCAAACCAGCGCAAAGCACCCACCCCCGCTCAGGGCCGCTTGGCATAAGCCTTTAGTCCCGCACATCGGCGACCGGCGTGGCGCCAAAGTCGCTGCGCGCCAGCCAGGCCAGCACGCGGGCTGCGGCATCGGCCGGGCTGCTCAGCAGGCCCTGGGCCTTGAGTTGCACGAAGTTGGCTTGGTCCGGAAAGTCGGCAGCATGGGCAGCGCGCAATTGCATTTGCATATCGGTGTCTATGACGCCGGGGGCCAGCGAGCAGACCCGCGCGCCATGGGGCTTGGCGGCCTCGTCCAGGGCGACGCAGCGGCTGAAGTGGTCCATGCCGGCCTTGGCCGCGCAGTAGGCGGCTTGCGAGGCCATGGCGCGTCGGCCCAGACCGGATGAAATATTGAGTAGCTTGCGTGGCAAGCGCCAGGATTCGGTGGCGCGCAAAAAAGCGGCGGCCAGCAGCAGCGGTGCCTCCAGCCCAACCCGCAGCGCCTGCGCCAGCTCGGCCGGGTCGGAGGCGCTCAAGGGCTCGATGCGCGCAATGACGCCAGCGTTGTTGATCAGGGTGGCGCTGGCCAGCCGGGTGGGGCCTAGCTGGCCCAGCCATTCGCCCAAGTCGGCTGCGGCCTGGGTGCCCAGGTTGAGGTCGCGTGGCCACTGTTCCAGCGTGCAGGCCGCGTCCGCCGCCTTGGCTGTGAGCGCCGGATTGACTTGGCGCGACAGGCACAGCAGTCGGTGCTCGGGATGGAGCAGTTGCTCGGCCATGGCCAAGCCCATGCCACGCGAGGCGCCGGTCAGGATGTAGAGGTGTTGTGTCATGGGTTCTTTCAAAAGAGTGCTCGGGTGCCGGCCCTCAGAAGTCGGCTGGGCAGGTAAATTCCAGGGCCTGCTGGCTCAGAGGGTGCGTGAATGCCAAGCCGCTGGCGTGCAGCAGCAGGCGCGCTGCCATGGCCTGAACCTCGGGGCTGGCGTACAGCCGGTCTCCAAGTATCGGATGCCCCAGCGCCAGCAGGTGCACCCGCAGTTGATGCGAGCGGCCGGTTTCGGGTGCAAGTTCCAGCCGGGTTGAACCGCCATCGGCGCTGGGCCCGAGCCTGCGCCACCGGGTCAGGCTGGGCTTGCCTGCCAGCAGGTCGATTTTTTGTCGTGGCCGCTCAGCCCAGTCGGCGCCAATTGGCAGATCGATCACGCCCCAGCACTGGGCTGGTTCGCCCAGGTGGCCGGCCACCCGTGCAACATAGCGTTTACTGATACGCCGCTGGGCAAATGCCAGGCTCAGGCTGCGTTGGGCGGACGCGCCGCGCGCCAAAATCATCAGGCCTGAGGTGGCCATGTCGAGCCGGTGCACGATCAGGGCGTCTGGGTAGCGTGTCTGCACCCGGGAAATCAGGCAGTCTTGCTTGTCATCCCCGCGCCCGGGCACCGAGAGCAGGCCGGCCGGCTTGTCGATGACCAGCAGGCACTCGTCCTGGTAATGAACGGCCGATTCAGCCAAATTCACGAGCCGCCGCCTTGCAGCAGGCGCTGCACGGTCTCACACAGTTCTTCGACATCGTTGGGTTTGTGAATCAGTGCACGAGCCCCCTCGGCCAAGGCGCTTTGTTCAATGTCCGAAGTCACAAAGCCGGAGGCCAGGGCGACTGGCAAGCTGGGCCGAATCTGTCGGGCCTCACGCAACAGTTCGAGTCCGGAAAAACCGGGCATGTTGTAGTCGCTCACCAGCAAATCGAAGGCCAGGGGTCGCTCGCGCAGGGCTTCCAAGGCTGCCAAAGGGTCGGTGAAGCCGCTCACCACATAGCCTTTGCGCGACAGCGCCCGGTCGACCAAAAACACCAGGGCCTGGTCGTCGTCGACATACATCACCCGCTGCCCCCGGCCGGCTACGGCGAGCGTGACCGGCCGGGCTGCCACGGCGGGTATGGCGCCACCCGCAGCGAGGGGAAAGCACAGGGTGAAGCTGCTGCCCACACCGCTTTGGCTGCGGACTTCCACTGAGCCCTCGTGTGTGCGCATGATGCCGTGCACAACCGCCAGACCCAGGCCGGTACCCTGGCCGACTGGTTTGGTGGTGAAAAAAGGCTCAAACACCCGCTCCAGGGTGAGTGGGTCCATGCCAGGGCCGGTGTCGTGCACCGCCAGCCTGGCATGCGGCACTGACAGGCCCTGGGTGGGGCTCGGCGCGCCTAAAACAACTGGGTCTTGGTGGCTGAGTTCAATGCTGACCCACCCCCGCTGCTGGCCAAGGGCCTGAATCGCGTTGGTGCACAGGTTGAGCAGGGCCTGTTCAACCTGGGTGGCATCGGCCAGCACTGCAGGTGTGTTGGGCGCCAGGTTGACCTGCATTTCGACATTGGGCGGCAGCGTCACTTTGAGCAGGCGCACCGTCTCGCGCACCACCTCGGCGAGTTGCAGCGGCACACGGGCCGGCGACTCGTTGCGGCTGAAGGCCAATATTTGGCGCACCAGGTCGCGCGCGCGCCGCCCCGCTTTGTCGATTTCGCTCAGGCTGACCTGCGCTGGCGAGGCCGGCCCGACGTCTTGCTGAGCCAGCGCCGTATTGCCCAAGATGGCGCCTATGATGTTGTTGAAATCATGTGCAATACCACCGGCCATGGTTCCCACCGCCTGCATTTTGTGCGACTCACGCAA
>CAMATS010000325.1 GCA_945861195.1 Rhodoferax sp. OV413 | reverse complement strand
CGGTCAACATGAGTGGCGGTCTGATCGGCTGCGGCCACCCGGTCGGCGCCACCGGCACGCGCATGTTGTTTGACTCGGCGCGACAGGTCACCGGCAGCGCCGGGGCCTGCCAGATTGAAGGTGCGCAGCGCATCCAGACGCTCAACATCGGCGGCTCCTGCGCCACCGTGGTGAGCTTTGTCGTGGCCTGCCCGGCCTGAGCCCGGCAGGGCTGTTGCACACCAAGACATGCTCGACCTTCTCCTGACCCGTGACGCGCTGCAAAGCAGCACGCTCAACCATGGCCTGAAGGTGCTGGGCGACCGCTGGACCGTGGCTGTGGTCATGGGTGCTTTCACCGGGTTCACACGGTTTGAAGACTGGCAAACCCGGCTCGACATTCCCCGCTCGACGCTGGCACAGCGGCTCTCCAAGCTGGTCTCGCTGGGCCTGCTGCGCAAGCGAATTTACCAAGAGCGTCCGCAGCGCCATGCCTACCACCTGACGCAGGCCGGACTCCAGCTGTATGACCATGTGCTGATGATTTGGGTCTGGGAGAAACGCTGGGGCAACCGCGTGACGGCGCTGCCCGCGCAACTGTGGCACAAGCCCTGTGGCCATAGGTTTGTACCGGTGCTGGCCTGCACCGCCTGCTTTGAGAAAACCACGCTCAACGACCTGCGTCTGACCTTGAAAGTAGTGCCCGAACTGCTGGATGATGCGCTGGCTCACGGGCGCAACGCCCGAGTCGCCGCCAACGACACACAACGCATGGGTCTGGGCTTGCGGGTAGACCGATGGGCGCTGCTGATCGTGGCCGCAGTGATGCTGGGCTGCCATTATTTTGACCAACTCAGCCTGGTGCTGGGCATCGCCAGCAGCGTCCTGGCACGCCGCCTGAGCGGCATGGTCAGCGCCGGTCTGCTGCTGGCGCAACCCGACCTCGCCGATGCGCGGCGCATCGTCTACCGGCTCACGCCCACCAGCCGGGATTTGTTTGCCTACCTGGTCTGCTTCTCCACTTGGGCTGGCCGCGATCATTTGCGCCTGCCCAGTTCGATCATGCCAGTGCACAAAGCCTGCGGTCACCGCTTTGTGCCCCAGGTGTTGTGCAGTGTCTGCCGCATGCCACTGCGCCCCCATGACGTGAGCTATGCCCAACTCGCGGCCTAAACCCTCAAGGAAGCACCATGTCCACCGAAGTGATACGCCAACTCGCACCCCTGATAGAAGCCGGCGACCACCCCTACTTGCAAGGCGCCTGGACGCCGCTGCTTGAAGAGGTCAACGCCACCGACATGCAGGTGCTGGCGGGACATATTCCGAGCGACATAGACGGTATCTACCTGCGCAACACACAAAACCCGGTCTACCCTTCAATTGGTCGTTACCACCCCTTCGATGGCGACGGCATGATCCACATGATCGCTTTTAAAAACGGTCAGGCCAGCTACCGTAACCGCTTTGTCCAGACCAAGGGCCTCAGCGCAGAACAGGAGGCCGGCAAACGGCTCTGGGCCGGCCTGATGGAGAACCCAAGCCTGTCAAGCCGGCCTGGCTGGGGTGCGCACGGCTCGATCAAAGACGCCTCGAGCACCGATGTGGTGGTGCATGCCGGGCGTGCGTTCACGTCCTACTACCAATGCGGCGAGGGCTACCGGCTCGACCCCTTCACACTGGAGCAGCAGGGTATTCCAGCCTGGTCGCCGCTGGACGGCGTCTCGGCCCACATGAAGGTCGACGCGGCCACTGGCGAGATGCTGTTTTTCAATTACTCCAAGCACGCGCCCTACATGCACTACGGGGTGGTTGACCGGCACGACCAACTGGTGCACTACGTACCGATTCCGTTGCCGGGGCCACGGCTACCGCATGACATGTGTTTCACCGAGCACTACGCCATCCTGTGTGACTTCCCGCTCTACTGGGATCCCGAGTTGCTCAAGCAGGGCAAACACGTGGTGAAGTTTTACCCCGATCAAGCCTCGCGCTTTGCCATCATTCCCAGGCGTGGCAAGCCGCAAGACATTCGCTGGTTTGAAGCCGCCCCAACCTTCGTGCTGCATTTTCTGAATGCCTATGAAGAGGGCACGGAAATTGTTCTCGATGGCTACTTCCAGGAGGAGCCTGAGCCCAAAAATTTCGAGGGGGCGCCCAAAGGCTATGAGCGCATGATGTCCTACCTGGATCAGTACAAGATGAAAACCCGGCTGCACCGCTGGCGCTTCAATCTACTCACCGGCCAAACCAGCGAGCAGCGCCTGGATGGACGCACACTCGAATTCGGCATGATCAACCAGCGTTATGCCGGGCGGCCCTACCGCTATATTTACAGTGCGGTGCAGGTGCCTGGCTGGTTTTTGTTTAAGGGCTATGTCAAGCACGACCTGCACACGGGTGAGTCCTGGCAGATCGAATTGCCCGATGGGCAGTACGCCAGTGAAGCGCCTTTCGCACCGCGCATCAACGCTACTGATGAAGACGATGGCTACCTGGTCACTTTCATCACCAACGAAAACACCCAGCGCTCCGAAGCCCTGCTGATTGACTGCAAGCGCTTTGCTGAAGGCCCAGTCTGCCGCATTGAGTTGCCACACAAGTTGTGCAGCGGCACCCACTCCTGCTGGGCCAATGGCGCCGATGTGCGCAGCGGTTTGCTGAGCCTGCCGTGACAGCAGCACTGCCCCTGGTTGCTGCCGGCCTTTGGCTGATCTGGATGGCTGGCCTGCTGGTGTTCCGGCGCAGGCCGGAGCTGCGGGTCGGCACCGCCCGCGAGTTTGTCTACCCCATCGCGGCGATGGTGATCGTCTTGGCCTCGCTGCTGCTTCCCGCCAGCTCGCCGGCTTCGGGATTTCTCGCGCTCTACCTGCATTCGGGCTTGATCACGGCAGTTTTCCTGACCGCGGTCTGGCTGCTTAGCCTGGCCCGGCGTGACTGCGGCATCATGGACGTGGCCTACCCGCTGGCGGTGTCGATTCCGGTCACCAGCCTGGTGGTGTGGCGCGGCCAATGGTCGCCTCATGAGACCATGATCGTGGTTCTGGTCGCGCTATGGAGCCTGCGTATGTCCTCGCACATCGGTCTGCGCAACCGCGGGCACGGCGAAGACGGCCGCTATGCCGCCTGGCGCAGGCGTTTTGGCGGCGCCTGGTGGTGGTGGAGTTACTTCCAGGTTTTCATCATGCAGGGGGTCACGGTGTGGCTGTGGTCCCTGGGCCTGGTCCTTGCCGTCGCAGCAGGCCCGCAGGCGCTAGGCTGGCAGCATGCCATTGCCCTGGCACTGTTTGGTCTGGGTTTTTATTTTCAGGTGGTGGGCGACCTGCAACTGCAGCGCTTCAAGGCCCGCCGGACTGACCGCCTCATGGTGCTGGACACCGGCTTGTGGCGCCTGTCGCGTCACCCCAATTATTTTGGCGAAGCCGTGGTCTGGTGGAGCTTCGGTGCGCTGGGGCTGATGCACCCCTGGGGTTGGCTGGCCCTGGCTTGCCCGCTGTATGTCACATGGTTCATGAGCCGGGGCTCTGCCACGCCCATGCAAGAACGCTACCTGGCCCGCACCAAGCCAGCTTACGCCGACTACATGGCCCGGGTACCGATGTTTTTCCCCTGGGGCCGGCCTTGAGCGGCCCGGGC
>CAMATS010000324.1 GCA_945861195.1 Rhodoferax sp. OV413 | reverse complement strand
TGGGCAAACAGGGCTGGCTGGGCCACGCTTGGCCCAAAGAATTTGGCGGGCCGGGCTGGAACTCGGTACAAAAACACCTGTTTGAAGAAGAATGCGCCCTGGCCGGTGCACCCCGGGTCGTGCCCTTTGGCCCGGTGATGGTGGCCCCCGTGATCATGGCTTTTGGTAACGCCGAGCAGCAACAGCGCTTTTTGCCCGGCATTGCCAGTGGCACGGTCTGGTGGAGCCAGGGTTACAGCGAGCCGGGCTCGGGCTCCGACCTGGCCTCGCTCAAAACCCGGGCCGAACGCCAGGGGAACAGCTATGTGGTCAACGGCCAAAAAACCTGGACCACGCTAGGCCAGTACGGCGAATGGATTTTTTGTCTGGTTCGCACCAGCAACGAGGGCAAGCCCCAGACCGGCATCAGCTTTTTGCTGATTGACATGAAATCCCCCGGCATCACGGTGCGGCCCATCGTGCTGCTAGACGGCTCGGTCGAGGTCAATGAGGTGTTTTTTGACAATGTGCTGGTGCCAGCTGATAACCTGGTGGGCGAAGAAAACAAGGGCTGGCACTATGCCAAGCACCTGCTGGCGCATGAACGCACCAACATCGCCGATGTCAACCGCGCCAAACGCGAGCTCGAGCGACTCAAGCGCATTGCCCGCAGCGAAGGCGTTTATGAGGACACCCGTTTTCGCGACGAGATCGCCAAACTTGAAGTCGATGTGGTGGCGCTTGAAATGCTGGTGCTGCGGGTGCTGGCTGCTGAAACCGCAGGTAAGCAATCGCTGGACATTGCGGGGCTGCTGAAGATTCGCGGCAGCGAAATCCAGCAACGCTATTCCGAACTGATGATGCTGGCCGCGGGCCCGTACGCGCTGCCTTTGATCCGCGAGGCCATGGAGGCCGGTTGGCAGGGCGATGCCGTGGGCGCCCTGTGGTGTGCGCCGCTCGCCTCCACCTATTTCAACATGCGCAAAACCACCATCTACGGCGGCAGCAACGAAGTGCAACGCAACATCGTCTCCCAGGTGGTGCTGGGCTGAGTCGCCCTGCTGCCACCACTGCCGCTTAAGGACAAGCACCATGGATTTTGATTTTTCTGAAGACCAGGACCAACTGCGCGACGCTGTGCGCAAATGGGTAGACAAGGCCTACAGCTTTGAGCGTCGCCGCGAGACCAGCCGGGCCGGCGGGTTTTCGCCCGTGACCTATGCCGAACTCGCCGGGCTGGGCCTGTGCGGCCTGTATGTTGCGCCCGAGCATGAGGGCATGGGCATGGGGCCGGTGGAGGGCATGGTGGTGATGGAAGAACTCGGGCGGGGCATCGTGCTCGAGCCATTGGCCCAGAGCCTGATCGCCAGCGGCGTGCTCGGTGCCCATGCATCGGCCGAGCTGCAAGCCCATTGGCTGCCACGCGTGGCAAGCGGCGAGGCACTGGTGGTGTTGGCCTACCAAGAGCGCGCGGCTCGTTACCAACTCGATGCATGCCAGGCCCGGGCAACACCAGCCGCCAGCGGCGAACCTGCCGGCTGGCGCCTGGACGCCAGCAAAAGCATTGTCCCGGCAGGCGACTCGGCGCATGCTTTTTTGGTACCCGCCATGGTGGCCCAGCGGATGGCGCTGTTTTTGGTGTCTCGCAGCGCAGCAGGCGTAAGCACCCGCGGCTACGGCACCCAGGACGGCGCCCGGGCCGCCGAGTTGACGCTGCAACAAACGCCCGCAGATCTCATCACGCTTGACGGCCTCACGGCGCTTGAGCACGCAGTAGACATCGGCATTGCTGCGAGCTGCGCTGAAGCGGTTGGTGTGATGGACAAGACGATGCAACTGACCACCGAGTACATGAACACGCGCAAGCAGTTCGGTGTCGCCATCAGCAGCTTTCAAGCACTGCGCCATCGCGTCGCTGACATGAAAATGCAGCTCGAACTGGCCCGCTCCATGAGTTATTACGCCTCGCTCAAGCTCAGCGCCCCGGCGCCCGAACGCCGCGCAGCCATGGCCCGGGCCAAATACCAGCTGGGTAATTCGATGCGCTTTATCGGCCAGCAGGCAGTGCAGCTGCACGGTGGCATCGGTGTGACTGACGACTACATCCTCAGCCACTATTTCAAACGGCTGACCCAGCTGGAGATGAGCTTCGGCGACACCCTGCACCACCTGGGCGAGGTGTCAAGGCGAATGCAGGACACGGCTGGCGTGTTTGCCTGATGCCCGGGCGGGGCAATTGCTGATCCCATCCAAGAACTCACTCCTCGGGGCGCTGGCGTACAAAACTGGCAAAACGCGGCAGGCCTGAGGGCGTAAAACCTCGGTAACGGTAGGTGACGATTTCTCCCAGCGCTGGCGGCGTCTGCCGATCGGCATCGCTCAGGCCAGTGCCCAGGCTGAAGCGCCGACCGCTGTCCATCTCCACCAACAAAGCGCCGACCCGTCCCGCCAGGCGACCCTTGCCCGGCTCGTAACCAACCACCCGGGCTTCGTCGTCGGGCATGGGCTTGAGTTTTCGCAGCGTGTCGCTGCGTCCAGCCGACCAAAGCGCATCGGCGCGGTGCAGCATCAGGCCCTCGCCACCCAGGTCGGCAACATCCTGCAAGCGCTGCTGCAGCACGGCTGCGCTGGGCAGTTGAACCTGTTCGATTTTTTGCAGCCACGGCACCGCTTGGGCGCTCAGCAACCCGGCCAGACGCTCGAGCCGCTCAGCAAACGGACCCGCGCCTGCCGGCAGATCAAAAATCATGTATTTGATGTCACGCCACTCGGCATCCACCGGCACATTGCGACGCACCGCGCCAGACAGGCGATCAAATTGACCCCGCCCCAACCACAACTCGCCATCTAGGGCGGTGCTGGGTAGTGCGGCCAAAAACCAGTCGGGCGCTGCAATCTGGCGACCACTGCGAAACCGCAGGACCCGGCCATCCCAAAGGGCACGCACGCCATCGAGTTTTTCGCTCACCAAATAGGCCGCCGGGCTGACCCCCAGCTGCCAGTTTTTAGCCAACATCGGCGCCATGGGCGGGGAGGCAGACACCGGCCGCGCTGCCACCGCCGCCGGCAGGGCTCCTGCTTGCGTTTGAGTTTGCGTTTGCGTTTGCGTTGCCGCCGTCACAGGCAGCAGAGCGCCACCCACCATCAGCAGCCACGGCGCTGCATGCCATCCCTTGCACTTTAAAACCATCTGATCCCCCTGAACTTAGTTCAATTATTTATTTTTCAGTGTAGCGTTGAAGCGCTGTATCCATGTTCGTGGCACCAAGCATCGCGCTGCAAGCAAGACCTTCGATGCCACCCGCCAGGCGTCTCTGAAGTGCCGACAAACACCCGCCTGCGGCATCGGTTTAAGATCAGCTCCTTCGAATGGGCTGTTCATGAAAACCTCTGTGAGTGGCCCCCCGCCCTGCCCGGGCGGCTTGGCAATAGGCCTGTTTACCAAGGTCTGGCCCACTAAACAGGAGCAGCTCAGACATGCAATCGACGGTTTGGTTCATGTGGCCGCAGTGGCTGTGGCTGTTGTTGGTGTTGCCGCTTCTGGTGGCGGCATATGCCAGGATGTTGCAGCGCAGGAAGAAACTCTCACCCCACTTCGCCGGCCTGAGCGGGCTCAACACACTTGGGCGCGGTGGTGGTCGCTGG
>CAMATS010000323.1 GCA_945861195.1 Rhodoferax sp. OV413 | reverse complement strand
AGGGCAAGAGCGGTGGCCGTGAGCCGCCCGATGAATTGCGCGAACGCATTGCCACCTACTTTGACCCGCTGCCCTTTTGGTACCCGCCGCTGGAAGAGGCTGCCACCGACCTGGCGGCCTACCCGCTCAATGCCATTACCCAGCGGCCGATGGCCATGTACCACTCTTGGGATTCGCAAAACGCCTGGCTGCGCCAGATTCACAGCCACAACTACCTGCATGTCAACCCGCTGACCGCCCAGGCTGCCGGCATTGCTGACGGCGGTTGGTGCTGGGTGGAGAGCCAGTGGGGCCGGGTGCGCTGCATGCTGCGCTACTCCGAGGCGGTGGAGCCGGGCACGGTCTGGACCTGGAATGCCATTGGCAAGGCCGACGGCGCCTGGCAACTGGCCCCGGGTGCCGACGAAGCCCGCAAGGGCTTTTTGCTGAACCACTTGATCGCGGAGGAGCTGCCCTTCAAGGGGCCGCACGGCGCCACCACCATCAGCAACTCCGACCCCATCACCGGCCAGGCTGGCTGGTACGACGTGCGGGTGCGCATCCGCCCGGCGGAGCCCGACGAGGCCGCCGAATCGTTTCCACAGATTGCCGCGGTGCCGGCGCCAGCCGGCGTGCTGGGGCGGGCGGCCCAGGTGCTCACCTACTTTGCAGGACGAAAAAAATCATGATCTCTTGGCTCAAAGACCTGCTGCAATCGAACTTGGTGGCCGACGACCCAGCCGGTGGTCGCAGCAAGCCACCGGCGCCACCGCCTTCCGTACGTGCGCTGCCAGGCGAAACCCTGGCCAAGCAACTGGCGCTGGTGATTGACTTGAATGTGTGCGTGGGTTGCCACGCCTGCGTCACATCGTGCAAGCAATGGAACACCTCGGGCAGTGCCGGCCCGCTGGCCGACCTGAATGCCTATGGTGCCAACCCCACCGGCACGTTTTTCAACCGGGTGCAGACCTATGAGGCGGGCACTTTCCCCGGCACCGACACCATCCACTTCCCCAAAAGCTGCCTGCACTGCGAAGACCCGCCCTGCGTGCCGGTGTGCCCCACGGGCGCCAGCTACAAGCGCAAGG
Organism: Rhodoferax sp. OV413; assembly: GCA_945861195.1. Taxonomy (GTDB): domain Bacteria; phylum Pseudomonadota; class Gammaproteobacteria; order Burkholderiales; family Burkholderiaceae_C; genus Rhodoferax. Next base: position 2,558 of record CAMATS010000323.1, on the reverse strand, counting down.
AGGACGGCATTGTGCTGGTCGACTACGACAAATGCATCGGCTGCAAGTACTGCGCCTGGGCCTGCCCCTACGGCGCGCGCGAGCTTGACGAAGAGCGCCAGGTGATGACCAAGTGCACGCTCTGCGTGGACCGCATCTACGACGAGCAGCTGCCCAAGGAGGACCGCAAGCCGGCCTGCGTGAAGGCCTGCCCCACCGGCGCCCGTTTGTTTGGCGACGTGAAAGACCCGGATTCCGAGGTGTCCAAAGCGATCCGCGAGCGCGGTGGCTACGCCCTGATGCCGGAGTGGGAGACCCAGCCCGCCAACCAGTATTTGCCACGGCGAGTCACGCCGGCAAAGGAAAGCTGAAGCAACATGCATCCCGCCTTTTCGATTCTGTTTTTCACCACCCTGGCCGGCACCGGGCAGGGCCTGCTGGTGCTGATGGCGCTGGCGCTGCTCCTGGGCGTGCCCATGGCCCACAACTTTGTGCTGCTGGCAGTTGGCTTGGGCGAAGTACTGCTGGTGGCCGGCCTGGCGGCGTCCTTTTTGCACCTGGGCCACAAAATGCGTGCCTGGCGGGCAGTGCTGATGTGGCGCACCTCTTGGATGTCGCGTGAGGTGATTGTCTTGCCCGCCTTTATTGGCTTGGTCGCCCTGTGGTGGCTCTTGCTGCGCAATGGCAACGGCATGGTGCCGGCCTGGTTGTCCGTACTGGTGCTGTGCGGGGCGCTGCTGCTGTGGTTCTGCACGGCCATGATTTACGCATGCATTCGCTTTATTGAAGAGTGGGCGCATCCGCTGACCATCGTCAACTTCTTGTTGATAGGCCTGTCTTCGGGCTTGGTGCTGGGCTGCGCTTTGGCCACCGCGACCGGCCAAGCGGACTTGCTGGTACTGGCTGGCCCCTGGGCGCTGCGGGTGACGCTGGCAGCGGGGTTTTGCCGGGCCCTCACACTGCGGCGTAACGCCGCACTGCGGCATCAATCCAGCCTGCAATCGGCCACAGGCATTAGGGCAGAGCGCTTGGTGCAAAAGTCTATGGGCATGTCTGCTGGCGCTTTCAACACCCGAGAATTTTTCCACGGGGCCAGTGGCTTACTGCTGAAAAATATGAAGTGGGGTTTTGTTCTGCTGGCCTTCGTGCTGCCCACGCTGATGCTGATATGGGGTTTGCAGAGCCAATCAGCCTGGCCCTGGCTGCTGGCCTGCCTGCTGCAGGCCCCGGGCGTGATCGCTGAGCGTTGGTTTTTCTTTGCTCAAGCCAAACACCCGCAAAACTTGTATTACCAGACGGTTTCTTGAGGGTTCTGCTGTTGGCAGCACGCAGAAGCACCTAGCGGCACCCTAAAGAACCCACTCGGACCCCCCCAAAAAAAGACTGTTCTTGAACCGGTGTGCTTGGCCAGCGGCCAAAGGCCAACGGCCAAGGGCCAACGCCCAACGCCCGGGGCGATCAGTGCAGAGCGGCGGCTCTTTTTGCCAGGCGGTCGAGCTCGGCGCAGACATCGGCCATGCGGCCGGAGATGACCATGCGGCCAACTTGGCCGGGTGACTGCCCTGACTCCAAGACGCGCTCGACCCGTAGCAGGCGTGACTGCATGCACTGCTGCTGTTTAGGGCTGCTTGCCTCGCTTGAGCTGGTCGTTGGGCTGAGCGCTTCTTGGGGCACAGCGCCTGGCGGGCTAAACGTGCGCGCCAGCAGGGGTGACTTTTGGGTGTTTGGCAACAGCCAGCGGGCAAGGCCGGCCAATGGCGATATGAGGTCTGAAATCGCGAAGAGTGCAATGCTCATGGTGTGGTCCTGTGCGCTGATTACATCAGCATGGTGTTGCGGATCAGGCCGACGGCCAGTCCTTCAATTTCAAAAGCTTCGCCTGGCTCAACCACAATGGTTTGGTAATCGGGGTTTTCAGGGTGCAACTCGATCAGGTCTTTGTTGCGCCGAAAGCGTTTGACAGTGACCTCGTCGCCGAGACGGGCGACCACGATTTGGCCGTTTTTTGCGTCTTTGGTGGCCTGGACGGCCAACAAATCGCCGTCCATGATGCCGGCATCGCGCATTGACATACCGCGCACCTTGAGCAGATAGTCTGGCTTGCGTTGAAACAGGCTGCTTTCCAGGTAGTAGGTTTTGTCAATATGCTCTTGCGCGAGAATGGGCGCGCCGGCAGCGACCCGGCCGACCAGTGGCAGGGCAAATTGGCTCAGGCTTTCCAGCAGGGAAGGGTATTGCTTGCTGCGCGATTCATTGATAGAGCGCATGGCTTCCCCCCTCAGGCGTATGCCGCGCGAAGTGCCCCCGACTAACTCGATCACGCCTTTGCGGGCTAGAGCTTGCAGATGCTCCTCGGCGGCATTGGCGGACTTGAAGCCGAGCTCAGTGGCAATTTCGGCGCGGGTTGGGGGGGAGCCGCTTTGCGCTATGTTGCGCTGGATGAGGTCGAGGATTTGTTGTTGGCGGGCGGTCAGTTTGGGGCTCTCAAGCATGGCGATTCCTTAGGTGATGGTTCGTTGCTGGGCTTGGCTAAACACTGTTTTCATATCCAGTAACTGTATTTTTAACCAGTTTTTCTA
>CAMATS010000322.1 GCA_945861195.1 Rhodoferax sp. OV413 | reverse complement strand
GCAGCAGCCACCCACTCGCTGTCGCGTGGCAAGCGCTTTCCCTCATGCTGACAAATTTTCTGTGCTTCATCAAATGTCAAATGGACAGCAGGCTCACTGTCTTGCGCCACTATGCCAAAAGGCCTGCGCCATGTCCATCCTTTTTTGGCGGTCCATCCTGCCTCGTAAATGAAGCCACCGTCTTCTTGTTCGGCACGACTGACAAAGCCAGTGCTCTGTGCAAATCGCTTGACTTGGCCGACACTGACCTCATGCGCATCCCAAAGCAAGCCATGCACTTGCAGTTGCGCTCCCTGTGGTGGGGCGGAGAGAATTTGTGCTTGCGTTTTAGCTTGAGTCTGCGCTGGGGCAGGTGCCCACGAGAAAACACACAACATTGCGCACAAGCATCTCACTGCTGTCACATTACAACTTGCGTGCAACCCAAAGAGTAGCGCCTTGCGGGCCATATTGCTCCGCATGTTCTACACCGCGGGCCAGGAAAAATCCTTGGCCCGATTCAAATTTTTGGACCCCCGTGGCAAGGCTTAATACAAGCTGCCCGGCACTCAGCTGGACTCTGGCATCAAAGGGATGGGTGTGCTTTTCAAGAACCAAGTCGCAAGCCCACTCCTTTTGGACGATTTCATCAAAACCATCGTCCATGGCTTGGGCGGTGAAATCAATCAAAGTGGGCTGTGGCTTCACCGTTGTCGAGTCCTGATGTTGGGGGGCTGTGTCTGCGGGGGCGAATTTGCCCGGACCACTGCTTGCTAGATATTACTTGGAAGCACGCTTGACTTTGTAGGTTGCAATGGCCTGCTTGAGATCGCGGAACTCTTCACAAGAAAAGAAGCAAATCTTGTCCAGCCGGGCCAGCATTTGTTCTGCACCAGCGAGGTCGTTCCTCATCAGCAAAAGCTCACCGTAATACTCAAGTGCTCCTTTGTGAGCGGGGTCTATCTTGAGCGCGGCTTTGTAAAAGGTCTCGCTGGCCATGAGGTCTGGCGGATTCTTGAGCCGCATGGCGTAGCCAATCAGATTGTTCCAGTCGGCAGAAGCGTTGTCGTTGGCCGTTTGCAGAACCTTGATGGCTGACTCGTAGTTGGCGGACTTCAGCTCTTTTTTGGCCTCTGCCTGCCAGGACGGTGCGGGCTCGGGTGGGGAAGTGTCAGCTGCAAAAGCCGAAGGTGCGAAGGCTATATGCCCAAAGCTAGCAGCTAAAAAAAGCACCAGGTACTTGAATCGGGCTACTTCCCTGCGCATTTTTGCTCTATCCGCCATTGAGATCCATCACATTATGCAATGGCCTGTATACCGGCCACCAACCATCCACTGTTGGATTTTTTACCCAGTGACATATTCCAAACTTCATTAAAGCTCTCAGCTTGGGCGCCCGCCTCTTCGCGGATCATTCCCGAGAACTTGACACTGGCCAAGTAGCCATCTGCAGACTCCTCGATGCCCAAGAGCTTGGCATCTATGCTGACCACCTCTGTTTTGCCCATTTGGCCAACCGTGCTGGCGGCATCACGTTCGGCAATTTGTGCTTTGATCTCTAGCAGCATTGAATCAGTCATCATGGTGCGCAGACTGGCGGTATCCGAGCGATCCCAGGCGTCTTGCATGGTCACAAAATTTTGCTTGGACCTGGACAAAAATCCTTCAGCATCAAAGTCCGAAGGGATGGACCAGGTGGATTCAGGGCGAGGCGCTAAACCCGAGCCGATCATGCTGCCCGAAGCGCCCGGAGCTGGGTTGGCAAGTGGCGTGAACTGAGCCGGCGCCTGTTGCACTGGGCTGGGCGTGCCGCCGGCACTTTGAAACGCAAAGGGGCTGGGATTTGCGTTGGCCGTATTGGCCGCCGCTCTGCGCCTCATGAAGTAGCCAACCGCCACCATGATCGCCAGCGCCAAAAGACCAAACATCATGAATTGCCCCAGTTCCTCGCCAAATCCCATGGAGCTCGCCAACCATGCTAAGCCGAGTCCAGCGGCAAGGCCGCCAAGCATGGCGCCCCAAGGACGTCTTTGTGGTGCGGCAGCCCCGGGTGCTGCTGCAGGTGTCGCAGGAGCGGCGTTTTGCGCGGGCTTGACGCCTTGGCTTTGGGAGACATTGTTTGACTGCTGGCCCACAGACTTTCCGGATCCCATGCGTTTTGCGGCTTCTGCGCTGATACTGGAAAACCCGACTATCGCGGCCAGAACAAGTGAAAGAAATTTAACGTTCATTGAATACTCCAAAATGAATCAGCAGAAATGCATTGGCATTCATACATCTAGATTCAGGGTGGCAGTCTAATACCCTTTGCTGCTGTTGAGCCATCATGCCCTCAGAGTCTATGCGGGAATTGACCTTTTTGAGGTCTGACCCATCATGGGGTGAACCGATGGTCTTCACCCATCGCAAGCGCTTGGTCGGCGTAAAAATCGCTCATCGATTTTTAAAGGCGAAGGTTTTGCTGCATCGCCAGCACGCGATCAATGTTGAGTTCAAGTTCGCGCATTTGATGAGTATCCAGCGGCCGCACACCAGCTCGGCACAGCGGGGTGGCGAACAGACCTTCGCGGTGGCGCAGGTGCTTGAAGAAGCGGATGCTGGTTTCGAGGTGCTGGTTGGAAAAGGCCAGTATTGGGGCCAGCTGCTCGTGCAGGGCGCGGGCGCCGGCTATGTCGCTGGCTTGAAAGCGCCGGTAGATCGCCACGTAAATCGGGTCCATGGCGGTGGGGATGAAGGCGTGCACGCCCCGGTGCAGGGCTTCGAGCATTTGCGCGGCAGCCCAGCCGCCGCTGACATGCAGGGTGCCCTGGGTGGCTGCCAGCACCGCTGAGTATTTGGGGCCGGGCAGCGCCACCTCGATCTTCAGGCACTGGAACGCCGGCAGCTGCTGACGTAACAACAAAATGTCGTCCAATGGCAAGCCCGGGCCGCCAAAATCCAGGTCTTGCACCATCAGCATGGGCGGGCCAACCTGGGCCAGGGCGGCCATCTGGGCCACCAGGGCCTCACCGCCCAGACCGGCGGGTGCCTGACACAGCATGATCTGCGCCCCGAACTCTCTCGCCATGGCCGCCAGCGCCACCCGGTCGGCTTGCTCGGCGCTGCTGCAGCCGATGATGACCGGTATGCGGCCGGCTGTTTGTGCCAGAAAGGTCTGCGCTACCAGGCGCTTCTCAGTCAGTGTCAGGCTGGCGGTTTCGGCGGCCACTGCCAGGATCAGCATGCCGGCCACACCGGCCTGTACCACGGCATCCACCGAGCGCCGGATGCCGGCCAGGTCAACGCTGCCGTCGTCCAGAAACGGCGTGTTCATACTCGGCACAATGCCGCGCAGGAAGGCCGGGCCGGGCTGAGTCATCTTAGGTTGGGTCTATTTGGGCACGCCGTAGCCCATGGTCTGCGGCAGCCACAGCACAATCTGCGGGAAAAAGGTCATGGCCAGCAGCAAGAGCAGCAGCATCACCAAAAATGGCCAGCCCTCTTTCATCATCTCGCCGATCGGGATGCCGGTGAGCGCCTTGGTCACAAACAGCAGCATGCCAAAGGGCGGGTGAATCATGCCGATCATCATGTTGAGCACCACCAGCACGCCAAAGTGCACCAGGTCGATGCCCAGCAGCTTGGCCGCTGGCAGCAGCATGGGCACAAACACCAGCA
>CAMATS010000321.1 GCA_945861195.1 Rhodoferax sp. OV413 | reverse complement strand
TAGGGATCGCGGGTGGTGCCGCGGGTAAAAAAACTGCCTTTGCTGGGGTGGGTGCCGGGCAGCGTGCGCCACGGAATGCCGTCGCCATCGACGTCTTTGTAACGGCCAAAGTCTTTGCCAGCCTCCAGTTCTTCAGCGGTCATGACCTTGCCGCGGTCATAGTCGCGCTGGTCGTCCCAAACAAAGGGCTGACATAAGCGCTGGTTCATGCCAATGTCGAGGTCGGTCATGAAGAAGATGGGGGTTTGCAGGCGGTCGGCCAGGTCCAGCGCGGCGGCGGCAAACTCAAAGCACTCGTGCGGGTCTTCGGGCAGCAGCATCACATGCTTGGTGTCGCCGTGCGAGGCATAGGCGCAGGCCAGCAAATCAGACTGCTGGGTGCGGGTGGGCATGCCAGTGGACGGACCGCCGCGTTGCACATTGATGATGGTGACCGGGATTTCAGCAAAGTAGGCCAGGCCGATGAATTCGGTCATCAGCGACACGCCCGGGCCAGATGTAGCGGTAAAGGCGCGGGCGCCGTTCCAGCCGGCGCCGATGACCATGCCGATCGAGGCCAGTTCGTCTTCGGCCTGTACGATGGCAAACCGGTTTTGGCCGGTGGCGGCGTCGACCCGGAATTTGTCGCAGTACTTTTGGAACGCCTCTGGCACCGAGGATGAAGGCGTGATCGGGTACCAAGCGGCCACAGTAGCGCCACCGTACACGCAGCCCAAGGCGGCAGCGCTGTTGCCATCGGTAAAAATCTGATCACCCACCTGGTCGGAGCGGCGCACCCGTATGCCCAGCGGGGCCTGCAGGTGTTGTGTCACATAGTCGCGCCCGAGATGCAGGGCCCGCACATTCGAATCAAGCAGCAACTCCTTGCCCCGGTATTGCTCGGCAAAGAGTTTTTCGAACACCGCTGACTCGACATCGAGCAGCACCGACAGGGCACCCACATAGATGATGTTTTTGAACAGCTGGCGCTGGCGCGGATCGGTGTACGCGGTGTTGCTGATGTCGGTCAGCGGCACGCCGATCACATGCACATCAGCCCGAAAACGGCTGGCCGGAATCGGCCGGGTGCTGTCGTAAAACAGGTAGCCGCCGGGTTCGATTTCGGCCAGGTCGGCGTCCCATGTCTGGGGGTTCATGGCGACCATCATGTCGACCCCGCCGCGTCGGCCCTGGTAGCCCTGTTCGCAGACCCGGGCCTCGTACCAAGTGGGCAGGCCCTGGATGTTGCTGGGAAAAATATTGCGCGGGCTCACCGGCACGCCCATGCGCAAAATAGCTTTGGCAAAAAGTTCATTGGCCGAGGCCGAGCCCGAGCCGTTGACATTGGCGAACTTGATCACAAAGTCGTTGATGGCCTCGATGCGCTTCATGCAATCTCCCTGAGGCCAATGGCGGTTTTTTGCCCTGTTGGCCCTGCCTGAGCCGGCATGAACAAAAATTTCTGCATGTCCCAGGCCCCGGTGGGGCAGCGCTCAGCGCACAGGCCGCAGTGCAGGCAAACATCTTCGTCTTTGACCATCACATGGCCGGTCTTCAGCGCACTCGATACATACAGGTCTTGTGTCAGCACAAGCGCGGGCGCCTTCAGGCGCTGGCGCAGGTCGGCCTCTTCGCCGTTGTCAGTGAAGCTGATGCAGTCCATCGGGCAGATGTCAACGCAGGCATCGCACTCAATGCAGGTCTCGCGGGTGAAGACGGTCTGGATGTCGCAATTCAGGCAGCGGCTGGCCTCCTTGAAGGCGGTGGCGGCGTCAAAGCCCAGCTCGACCTCGACCCGGATATTGGCCAGGGCGATTTCGGCCTTGGCCCATGGCACTTTGAAGCGGCTGTCGTCCGACACGTCGTTGTCATAGCTCCACTCATGGATGCCCATTTTTTGCGACATCAGGTTCACCGTGGCCGCGGGACGGCTACGAATGTCCTGGCGGCTCAGAAACAGGTCAATCGAGATCGCCGCCTCATGCCCGTGGGCCACGGCAGTGATGATGTTCTTGGGCCCAAAAGCCGCGTCACCACCAAAAAAAACATGGGTCAGGCTTGACTGAAAAGTTTTTTTATCCAGTACCGGCAGGCCATGGCGGTCAAAACGCACGCCACTGTCCGCCTCGATCCACGGAAAGGCGTTTTCCTGTCCGACCGCGAGCAGAACCGTGTCGCAGGCAAAAAACACCGGCGCCGCACCGGTGGGCAGCAGGCTGCGCTGCCCCTGTGCGTCATACACCGCCTTGACCACATCAAAGTACATGCCAGTCAGTTGTCCGTCCTGGTGCTCAAAGCTGCGCGGCACATGGAAATTGACAATCGGTATGCCCTCGTGCACCGCGTCCTCTTTCTCCCAGGGCGAGGCCTTCATCTCGTCATAGCCGCTGCGTACCACCACTTTGACGTCCGTGCCACCCAGCCGGCGGGCCGAGCGGCAGCAGTCCATGGCGGTGTTGCCACCGCCCAGCACGATCACCCGGCTGCCGATGCTTGTCACGTGCCCGAACGAGACTGACGACAACCAGTCGATGCCGATGTGGATGTTGGCCGCGGCCTCGCGACGGCCCGGGACATCCAGGTCACGCCCACGTGGCGCACCGCAGCCCACATAGACCGCGTCATAACCCTGGGCCAGCAGGCCAGTCATAGACTCCACCCGCTCGCCACCTCGAAAGTTGACACCCAGATCCAGGATGTAACCCGTCTCTTCGTCGATCACCGACTCGGGCAGGCGAAAGCGCGGAATTTGGGAGCGGATAAAACCGCCCGCTTGCCGATCACCGTCGAACACCGTGACCTCATAGCCCAATGGCGCCAGGTCTCGCGCCACGGTGAGCGACGAGGGCCCGGCGCCCACGCAGGCGATGCGTAGTCCGTTGGGCGGGGCCAGGGCTGGCATACGGCCCTTGACATCGTCTTTCATGTCAGCGGCCACCCGCTTGAGTCGGCAGATGGCCACCGGCTCGGGCTGGGTCACCGGGCCGCCAGTGGCATCGTTGTTTTCTTCAACCCGCCCGCGTCGGCAGGCCGGCTCGCAGGGCCGGTCGCAGGTGCGGCCGAGCACACCAGGAAACACGTTGGAGACCCAGTTGATCATGTAGGCGTCGCTGTAACGCCCCTGGCCGATCAGGCGGATGTACTCGGGTACCGGCGTATGCGCCGGGCAGGCCCACTGGCAATCCACCACTTTATGGAAATAAGCCGGGTCGGATATCTGGGTTGGCTCCAAACGCTTCTCCTGAGTCAGCCCTAGGCTAAGACAGCCCATTGCTTTGTATACAGTCTACGCCCTGCGGGCAGGTAAAAAAACACAGGGTAAACCCGAGTTTTGGGTTGACCCAATCCGGTGTCGCCAGCGCCCAACCGGCAATTTTCGAAGGGCTGCAAGCGGCGCAAAAGCGGTGGCACTGGCTGGCATACTCTGGCGCTGTGACTGCCAAAACCGAACCCCTTCCCCCGCTTTTGACTGCCGCACTACAAGACGTCGCGACCCAGGCCGCGGCGTACTCGGCAAGCGGGGGCCATTTGGATGAACTCCGCAACGCGGTTGCGGTCGACACCCTGGCCAGCAAGCCAGCGGCGACCCCGGCTTGGCAGCAATTTCTGTCCCAGGCCGAGACCCGGACTGCCGCCGACCTAGACCAGCGCTTTGCCAGCCTGCAGCGCC
>CAMATS010000320.1 GCA_945861195.1 Rhodoferax sp. OV413 | reverse complement strand
GCGCGGGCAGTGACCCGGGCCTGCAACAGGGTGTTGCCGCAGCGCAGGCGCACCAGGCGTTGCGAGGCATGGCTGTCTGGGACGATGGCCTCGATCACGCAGGGCAACTGGTTTTGAATGCTGCTGTGTTGCGGCTCGGCGCTGGCAAGGCTGACATCGCGTGCCAGGATGCGCAGCCGCACCGGCCGACCCAGGGCCAGGCCGGTGTCGCGCACCCACACAGCGCCGCCGGCAAAGGCCACCCGCGCCAAATGCCAGGCGGGGTCCAATTGGTCGACCTTCCCCATCAACAGTGCGGCGGTCTCAGCAAAGCCCAGTGCCGGGTGCTCAGTCTGTTGCAGCAGTTCGGCCACTGGCCCCGAGGCCTGGATGCGGCCCTGCTCCAGCACCACCAGCTGATCGGCCAGACGCGCCACTTCATCGGCCGAGTGGGTGACATAAAGCATGGGTGTCCTGAGCTCGTCGCGCAGCCGCTCGAGCCAGGGCAGGACCTCGCGCCGACGCGCCATGTCCAAAGATGCAAGCGGCTCATCGAGCAGCAAGACCTTGGGCTGCAGGGCCAGGGCTCGGGCAATGGCCACGCGCTGGCGCTCGCCGCCCGAGAGCTGTTGCGGCTGGCGTTGCAGCAGGCTGCCAATGCCGAGCAATTCAATCGCCTCCTGCAGCGCCGCTTGAGCGCGCTTGCCAGCGTTTGCGCTGCGTTGTAGGCCGTAGTTGAGGTTGTCACGCACGCTCAGGTGCTCAAACAGGCTGGATTCTTGAAACACATAGCCCAGGGAGCGGCGCCAGGTCGGCACAAACAGGCCGGCCGCATCGTCTTGCCAGGTTTCTCCGGCAATGCGCACCACACTGTTGCGCGCCCGCTCCAGACCGGCCACGCAGCGCAGCAGGCTGGTCTTGCCCGAGCCCGATGCGCCAAACAGCGCGGTGATGCCCTGGGCTGGCAGGCTCAGGTCAACCGAGAGCTCAAAATCAGCCCGGGGCAGGCGCAGACTGATCTGGTTCACAGTAGCTTTTGCGCTTTGTTGCGCTTGAGCAGCGTCAGGAACAGCAACACCGCAAAGGAGAATGCCACCATGCCGCCGGCGAGCCAGTGGGCCTGCTGGTATTGCATGGCTTCGACCAGACCATAGAGTTGGGTCGACACCACCCGGGTCTGGCCCGGGATGTTGCCGCCAATCATCAGCACCACACCAAATTCACCCACCGTGTGCGCGAACACCAGGATCACCGCAGTCACAAAACCCGGGCGGGCGAGTGGCAGGGCCACCGTAAAAAATGCCACCCAGGGGCTGGCCCGCAGGGTGGCGGCCACCTCCATCGGTCGTTTTCCCACTGTTTCGAAGGCGTATTGCAAGGGCTGCACGGCAAAGGGCAAGGAGAAAAAAATCGACCCGATCACCAGGCCGGCGAAGGTAAATGACAGGCTGCCCAAGCCCAGCGATGCGCTGACTTGCCCCAGCCAACCATGCGGCCCCAGCGCCAACAGCAGGTAGAAGCCGATCACGGTTGGCGGCAGCACCAGGGGCAGGGTCACCAGCGCATTGACCGGCGCGCGCCAGCGCGAGCCGCTGGTGGCGAGCCACCAGGCCAGCGGTGTGCTCAGAATCAGCAGGATCAGGGTGGTTAAACCGGCCAGGCGCAGGGTCAGGCCGATGGCTTGAAGTGCTTCACTGCTCAATACCATGGCTACCTCACTTCGTAGCCAGCCGAGCGGATGATCTGCCTGGCCCGCTCGCCTTGCAGGTAGCCCATCAGCGCCCGGGCGCCGGGGTACTGCCTGGCGCCGGCCAGAAGCACGGCGTCCTGTCGTATCGGCTCATGCAGGTGGCCGGGCACCAGCCAGGCCGAGCCCGGCGCTCTGACGCCGTCCGGCAGCACCTGGGACATGGCCACAAAGCCCAGCGTGGCGTTCTCGGTTGCAACAAACAGATAAGCCTGGCTGACACTGTCGCCGAAAACAAATCTTGGTCGCAGTTGCTCGAGCAGCCCCAGTTTGGCCAGGGCCTCGACTGCAGCAGCCCCATAGGGCGCCAGGCTGGGGTCGGCCAAAGCCAGCTTGGAGAAATTGCCCCGGCCCAGCACCGCGCCCTCAGCGTCCACCAGGCCTGGGCGTTTGCTCCAAAGTACCAGGCGTCCAACGGCGTAGGTAAAGCTTGAGCCCGCCACGGCCAAACCCTCTTGGCTCAGCCTGGCCGGGGTTTGTGCATCAGCCGCCAGCAAGACATGAAAGGGGGCGCCCTGTTTGATCTGGGCATAGAACTTTCCGGTAGACCCAAACGCCAGCGCTGTTTTGTAGCCCGTGTCCTGCTCAAATGCAGCGGCGATTTTTTTCATTGGCAGCATGAAATTGGCCGCCACCGCCACCTGCACCTCGCTGGCTTGGGCCAGCCCGGCCAGACCCAACATGGCCACCAGTGCCGAGATGACTACCAGCACAAACCGCGTCCACAAGAAAGAACCCATGGCAGTCACCATTGACACGGGTCGTACTCGTCCTGCCAGCTGCGGGCTTTTTTGTTTATTGGGCCAGCCCTTTGAGCGCATCACCAGCCGAGCTTGATTGCCGGCAGTCATCGATGTATTGCCGAACGATATCAACAAAGCTCGCGTCTGGCACCAGGCCGATCCGGCCGGCGCGAACGCCGCTTGCGCCCGTGGGCCAATTGGCCACCATGCCGGCGATGCGTTCGTCACGCTTGAACACCACGCGCGCCCTTACCGCGCTACCGGCTACTTGCTCAAGTGCATCGAGCATGTCGCAGACACGCACATTCAGTGCCGGCAGATTGAGCGCCAGGCGACCGCCAAAGGCCTCGCGGCTCGCTTCAAACACAGCAATCAAGCCCTCGACGGTTTTGCTCGGTGATGCCATCGGATGCGACACCTGGGCGTCTACCGGACACAGGGCTTCAATGCCGGCCAGGGGCTCGCGAATGATGCCTGAGAAAAATGAGGACGCAGCACCGTTGGGCTTGCCTGGACGCACCGTCACCGTCATCAGTCGCGCCGCGCGGCCGTCGATAAACCCTTTGCGGGTGTAGTCTGATACCAGATGCTCGCAGATCAACTTTTGGACTCCGTAGGAAGACTGAGGTGCGGGCAGGGTGTCGTCTGCCACCCGGGCGGGCATTGGCATGGACGGGTCAGGGCCAAAAACCGCAACCGAGCTGGAAAACACCAGGCGCGTGGTTTTGCCATGGGTTTGCCCAGACTGGCGCAGGGCGTCAAGCAGGGCCCGTGTGCTGTCGAGGTTGGAGCGCATGCCCAACTCAAAATCCAGTTCGCACTCGCCCGACACGGCCGAGGCCAGGTGAAACACGCCGTCAAAGGCCTCCTCGCGCAGGCCCGCGCACTGCGCCAGCAGCGGACCGGTGCGCTGCGTGATTCGGCCATCGACCAGCAAATCAGCCGGCGCACTGACTTGGTCAGTCAGCACAATCTGGGCGATGTCTTGGCCGGCCAGATGACCGCGTTGCAGCAATGTGCGAGCCAGTCTAGCCCCTAAAAATCCACCCCCTCCAGTGATCAACAGTTTCATGACAGAAGGCCTTTCAATTGAATAAAGGGCTTGCGTTGTTACAGGCCCAAAGCAAGTATCCCACGCGCTCAGGCTCAGTACCAGTATTCCAAATGAGGAAAAGGGTTC
>CAMATS010000319.1 GCA_945861195.1 Rhodoferax sp. OV413 | reverse complement strand
GCCCAGCCGGCCCTCAATTCAACCTTCTGCCACTCGGCGGGCGACAGTTCTACCTCTTGGAAAGACTTTGTCCTGACAAACGGATTCCAGGCCCATGCTGGGGTGGTCAAGAAGCTGGCGGCACAGGCTATCTGCACTAGGTTTGAAAGTCGGCTTTTGCTGAGTGTCATTGGCTTGGGTCTGCCTGTCTCGCTGGTCTGTGGAACCCATCTCCAGCGTGAATGCATGATCGCACGGCTGCATTTTGCACGACGCGGGGAGTCTGGGCCAAACCTGGCCTGGCAACTCGGCGCTTGGCCGGCGACTAATATCGGTCCATGAATAAGCCGCTGCCCGCCAAACGCCTGCGTGATTTGGGTATTACCACCGGCACGCTGCCCACCGGTCTCTGGAACGCCATCACCGACGTGCCGGGCGTACGGGTGGGGTATGCCAGTCTGGTGCAAAACACCCCCTACGTGGTGCGCACCGGTGTGACAGCGGTGTGGCCGCGGGGCCCCGAGCTCTGGGGTGAGTATTGTTTTGCAGGTGTGCACAGCTTCAATGGCTGCGGCGAGATGACGGGTATGGCCTGGCTTGCCGAACAGGGGCTGTTGGGTGCGCCGATTTGTATCACCAACACCTATTCGACGGGTCTGGTTCGGGATGCGATTTGCGCCTTGGCAGTTCGCGAGGGAGCGACCCAGCCCTTTCATCTGCCAGTGGCCGCAGAAACCTATGACGGCTGGTTGTCTGAGAGCGAGCGTTTTCCGGTCAGCACTGCGCTGGCTCTGGCGGCCCTGGACAGCGCCACCTCCGGACCCATCGCCGAGGGCAATGTGGGCGGTGGCACCGGCATGATTTGCCATGAGTTCAAGGGCGGAACCGGTACCGCCTCACGACAAGTGGTGGAAGCTGGCGCCACCTACACGGTGGGCGCGCTGGTGCAGGCCAATTACGGCTCGCGCAGCCATTTACGGGTGGACGGTGTGCCGGTTGGGCGCGCCATTGGGCCAGATCGTGTGCCCAGCCACCGCACCATGCCGCGTGAGGCCGGATCGATCATTGTGGTGCTTGCCACCGATGCGCCGCTGTTGCCGATTCAATGCCAGCGCCTGGCCCGCCGCGCCACCACTGGCCTGGCCTGGGTGGGTGGGCACGGCGCCAATGGCAGCGGTGATTTGTTTATTGCCTTCTCCACGGCCAACCGGATTCGACAAGCTGACGCGGTCAGCGCGGTGCAGATGCTTGCGCCAAGCGCCATGTCCTCACTTTTTTTGGCTGCTGCCGAGGCCACCGAGGAAGCTATTTTGAACGCGCTGTGCGCCGCCCAAACCATGACTGGCCGCGACGGCCGTACCGTGTACGCGCTGCCACACGATCTGCTGTTGGCGGCGATGCAAGGTTGACTGGCCCACCCAAGCAGCCCGCTCAGCCAGTGGCTTCGAGCCCGTTTTTGAAATGCTGCTGCATGCGCTGGCGGGTGGTTTCGGGGTCTTGGGCGGCGAGGGCGGCCATCAGGGCGCGGTGCTCTGCCAGTGACTCCTGAATCCGGCCGGCTTTGAGCAGGGAGTTGTGGCGGTTGAGCTTCATGACCTTGCGCAGGTCAAGCACCATTTGCCGGCGCCAGCGGTTGTCGGCGAGGTCGAGCAGGCACATGTGAAAGCGTTCATTGACATCGAAAAAGCGATCTCTGTCGGCTTGCTCGGGCAGGCCGGAGGCCTCGAGCTCTGCGTGCAGGGCCTGGAGCTCGAGCATTTGGGCGGGCGTGGCCCGCTCTGCCACGGCGGCGGCGGCGTCTGATTCAAGCAGGCCCAGCAGGTGGTAGACGTCTGCGAGGTCACGCTCAGAGACCTCGGTGACGTAGGCGCCGCGGCGTACCTTCATGGTGACAAGTCCCTCGGTGGCGAGTACCTTGAGCGCTTCGCGCAGCGGGGTGCGGCTGATGCCATAGGCCTCGGCGATTTTCAGTTCGTCGATCCAGCTGCCGGGCGGGAGCTCGCGCGCGAAGATGCGCTGGCGTAATAATTCCGCCACCTCTTCGTAAAGTGCGCGGGGTGACAAAGACAGTGCTGACATGCTGGTGATTGTAAGCTGGCGATCAGATATTGAATAAATAATTATAAATAATCAAAATCAAGTAAACTCAGGTGCATGATGCCGTCCAAGCCAGATGAATTTCAGATTCCCAGCCTTGCGCAGTGGGCCCAGGCCGCGTCCAAGTCAGCGCCGGGCGGGCAGATCGAGGCCCTGCACTGGCTCACGCCCGATGGCATCACCGTCAAGCCTTTGTACACCGCGGCCGATACGGCTGACTTGCCGTACACCGACACACTGCCGGGTTTTGAGCCCTACTTGCGTGGGCCGCAGGCCAGCATGTACGCGGTGCGGCCCTGGACGATTCGGCAGTACGCCGGTTTTTCTACGGCCGAGGAGTCGAATGCGTTTTACCGCAAGGCGCTGGCCGGCGGCGCTCAGGGGGTCAGCGTGGCCTTTGATCTGGCCACCCACCGTGGTTACGACAGCGACCACCCGCGCGTGACCGGCGATGTGGGCAAGGCCGGCGTGGCGATCGACTCTGTGGAGGACATGAAGATCCTGTTCGAGCAGATCCCGCTCGAGCGGGTGAGTGTGTCAATGACCATGAACGGCGCCGTGCTGCCGGTGCTGGCTGGCTATGTGGTGGCGGCCGAAGAGCAGGGCGTGAGCCAGACGCAACTCTCGGGCACGATCCAGAACGACATCCTCAAAGAGTTCATGGTGCGCAACACCTATATTTACCCGCCAGCAGCCTCGATGCGCATTGTTGGCGACATCATTGCCTACACCGCGCGCAACATGCCACGGTTCAACTCGATTTCGATCTCGGGCTACCACATGCAGGAGGCCGGCGCCAACCAGGCGCTGGAGTTGGCCTTCACCCTGGCCGATGGCAAGGAATACGTGAAGACGGCCATAGCCACCGGTCTGGATGTGGATGAGTTTGCCGGACGGCTGTCCTTTTTCTGGGCAATCGGCATGAACTTTTACCTCGAAGTTGCCAAGATGCGGGCCGCGCGTCTGCTGTGGTGCCGCATCATGAAAGGTTTTGACGCCAAGTCGCCCAAGAGCCTGATGCTGCGCACCCATTGCCAAACCAGCGGCTGGAGCCTGACCGAGCAGGACCCGCACAACAATGTGGTGCGCACCACCATCGAGGCCATGGCAGCGGTGTTTGGCGGCACGCAAAGCCTGCACACCAACAGCTTTGACGAGGCCATTGCGCTGCCCACCGAGTTCTCGGCCCGGATTGCCCTCAACACGCAACTCATTATTCAGGAAGAGACCCATATCACCAGCGTGATCGACCCCTGGGCGGGTAGTTACATGATGGAAAAGCTGACCCATGACATGGCGGAAGCTGCTTGGAAGATCATCGAGGAAGTAGATGCCTTGGGCGGCATGACCCGCGCCGTTGACAGCGGCTGGGCCAAACTGAAAATTGAGGCGGCAGCGGCCGAGAAGCAGGCGCGCATTGATTCTGGGCGCGATGTGATCGTCGGCGTTAACAAATACAAGCTCAAGACGCAAGACGCCATCGAGGCGCGCGACATTGACAACGTGGCGGTGCGCGAGGGGCAGATTCAACGCCTCCAGCAGGTCCGCGCTCAACGCGACACGGCCGCTGTGC
>CAMATS010000318.1 GCA_945861195.1 Rhodoferax sp. OV413 | reverse complement strand
CCGGCGCTAAAGTGCCGACCGGTGCTGCTGATTACCAGCGCCCGCGCTGTGCCCTCCCGGTGCAACTGGGTCAACACGGCATCGAGCTCGCGCCAGAACAGCGGGTGCATGGTGTTGAGCTCGGCCGGCCGGTTCAGCACCAGATGGGCCACATGATGTTCGGTGCTCAGCGTGAAGCAGTGCAGGGGGGCGGTCGGGGTGTTCATGGGACGAGACTGTAGTGCAAATCAGCGGCGCGCCATTCGATCAAAACAACTGCCCCGTCCAAGAATCTTCTGCTTCTGCAGTTGTAGCAAGAAGCTCAGTACTGCCCCGGCTTGGGGGCTGATTTGGCATAGAAGATTGGGCCTCTTCCAGTCGCTGCAAGCCACCTACGCGCACACCGAGCAGGCGGAAACGCCGCGCTAGCGGCGCGCGTTTGAGGCATTGGCCGGCGGCGTTGCGGATGGCTTGCGCGTCGGCGGTGGGGCCGGGTAGCGTCAGGTCACGGGTCAGGCTCTTGAAGTCGCTAAAGCGCAGCTTGATGCCAATGGTTCGGCCAACATAGCCCTTACGCTGCAGGTCGTCGGCCACCTGAGCGCACAGGCGGGTGAAGATCACGCCGAGCTCGGCGCGGTCGTGCAAGGCATGCAGGTCGCGCTCAAACGTGGTTTCGCGGCTCATGGAAACCGGCTCGCTTTGGGTCACCACCGGCCGCTCGTCACGGCCGTGGGCGGCGTCATGCAGCCAGGCACTGGTGCGCGGACCGAAATGGCGGGCCAACCAGGCCAGGTCTTTGGCGGCGAGTTGGCCGATGGTCGCTATGCCCAGCCCTTTGAGTTTTTCGTCTGCCTTGGGGCCGATGCCGTTGATCTTGCGGCAGGCCAGCGGCCAGATTTGTTCTGCCAGATCAAGCTCATGGACGATGGAAATGCCCTTGGGTTTGTTGAACTCGCTGGCCATCTTGGCCAGCAGTTTGTTGGGTGCGACACCGACCGAGCAAGTCAGGCCAGTCTGGTCGAAGATGCTTTTCTGTATCAGCCGCGCCAGCACGCGCCCGCCTTCGCGCTGGCCACCCGGCACATCGGTGAAGTCGATGTAGACCTCATCCACGCCGCGGTCTTCCATCACCGGCGCGATCTCGGTCACGATGTCCTTGAAGGCTCGCGAGTACTGGCGGTACTCGGCAAAGTCTACCGGCAGCAAAATCGCCTGCGGGCACAGCCTCGCCGCCTTCATCAGGCCCATGGCCGAGCCCACGCCAAACTGGCGCGCTGGGTAAGTGGCAGTGGTGATCACGCCGCGCCCGGTGTAGCCGGCCAGCCGCGGGAAGAAGTCGAGCGGGATGCGGCCCAGGTCGGCCGTGGTCCAGCTCCGCTCGGGCCGAGTCTGGTTCAGCCTCGCCAGCAGATCGTCCTCACTGCGGCGGCCGCCCCCGATAACCACTGGCAGCCCCTTGAGTTGGGGGTAGCGCAGTAGCTCCACTGACGCGTAAAACGCGTCCATGTCCACGTGGGCGATGCGGCGGATGCGGGCGCTCATGGCCGACAAGGATAGCAAGCCGGCCCCAGAGCCCAGGCGTGCAACCCTCTGCGCATGGGCTGGGGCCGCGCAGGGCTCAGTAGCTGCCGGGCAGCAAAATGCGCTGGTCCACCTGGTCGATCTGGGTGTGGCCGCAAAAGGCCATGGTCAGGTCGAGCTCCCTGTGAATAATCTCCAACGCCTTGGTCACACCGGCCTCGCCCATGGCGCCCAAGCCGTACAAGAAAGCGCGGCCGATGTAGGTGCCACGCGCTCCCAGAGCCCTGGCTTTGAGCACATCCTGTCCGCTACGGATGCCGCCGTCCATGTGTACCTCGATCTGCGAGCCCACGGCGTCCACGATGGCCGGCAGCGCCCCGATCGAGGACTGCGCGCCGTCGAGCTGCCGCCCGCCGTGGTTGGAGACGATCAGGGCGTCGGCGCCGCTCGCCACGGCTAGGCGGGCGTCTTCCACGTCCTGGATGCCCTTGAGGATGATCTTGCCGCCCCAACGTTTTTTGATCCATTCGACATCGCCCCAGTTCAGCGCCGGGTCAAACTGCTTGGCTGTCCACTCACTGAGTGAGCCCATATTCTCAATCCCGCTCACATGGCCGACGATGTTGCCAAACTGGCGCCGCTGGGTACCGAGCATGCCTAGCGCCCAGCGTGGCTTGCTGGCAATGTTGATCAGGTTGGCCAGCGTCATCTTGGGTGGCGCAGACAGGCCGTTTTTGAGGTCCTTGTGGCGTTGTCCGAGTATTTGAAGGTCGAGCGTGATCACCAGTGCCGAGCAATGGGCCGCCTTGGCCCGGTCGATCAGGCGCTCAATGAAGCCGCGGTCTTTCATCACATACAGCTGAAACCAAAATGGGTGGCCGCCGGTGGCCTCGGCGATGTCTTCGATCGAGCAAATGCTCATGGTGGACAGGGTGAACGGAACGCCGAATTTTTTGGCCGCCAGTGCACCCAGAATCTCGCCATCGGCATGCTGCATGCCAGTCAGGCCGGTGGGCGCAATCGCCACTGGCATCGCCACCGGCTGGCCGACCATGGTGCTGGCGGTGCTGCGGTTTGCCATGTTGACCGCCACGCGCTGGCGCAGCTTGATGCGTTGGAAGTCGCTCTCGTTGGCGCGGTAGGTTGATTCGGTCCAAGAGCCCGAATCGGCGTAGTCGTAAAACATGCGCGGCACACGTTTTTTGGCCAATACGCGCAGGTCTTCAATGTGGGTGATCACGGGCATCGGAGTCTCCTTGTTCTGGTCTGCATCGTAAAGCCTGGAGTCGGGATCGACGCTGAAATATGCTGCAGCTGTACTGAAAAAAAGTGAATCTGCGCAGCAGCTTGTGATCAGTTTCGGGCTTCGGCCTGAAATTGAGCCACAACAGCCACCATGCGCGAGCGGTTTTTGCCAAAGTCATAGCGACCCATCAGCGAGCGGGAGCGAAACTGGATTTTTTGCCCCGCCGGGTCCAACACAAAGACCACCTCGTCCTTGAAGCCCAGCGTGGTGTGAAAGATCAACTCCAGCCGCAGCGGCCCGCCGGTCGTGAGCGTGGCCTCAGGAAAATGGGTCAGCGTGGCTTTGAGCAGAGCCAGGCCGCGCGCGGCATCGCCGGCATAGACCAGGGGCGACAAGCCTTCGCTGGCCGAATTGACGCAGTTGCTGGGGCTGTCGCAGGGCAGGGGCTCGGCCTGCTGCGCGATGCTGTGAGATGGTGCCAGCAGGGTGAGCAGCAGGGGGACTATCAGTGCCGCCAGTTTGGCAAGCCTTTGGACGTGGTGTGAGGAGCGCAGTGTCATAGCCAACACTGTAGCGCGAGACGAGCGTCCCTGAAGGCTCAGGGCGTCTGTGTGACGAGCCGCTCCGCTGGCCAAGCACGCAAAAAACCCAGGGATTCGGCTGGCGCTGCGGCCAACCATTCCTGGTAACGCTGTGGCGACAGAATCACCACCATGCGCTTTTCTTCGCCAGGCTTGTGAAACTGTTGCATCAGCGGATGGGCGTCGGCATTGATGGTGAGCATGGTGAAGCTGTGCACCAGTTCCCCTTGCGGCGACCGCCAGCGGGCCCACAAACCGGCGATGCCCAGTGGCTCGCCCTCGGCACTGGCAATGCGGGTGGCCACGGCACGGCCGCTGCGCCAGTC
>CAMATS010000317.1 GCA_945861195.1 Rhodoferax sp. OV413 | reverse complement strand
TGCGCGTCATCGATGCCTCGGTGATGCCGTCCATCACCTCGGCCAACACCAATGCGGCGACCTTCATGATTGCCGAGAAAGCCGCTGAACTGATCTTGCAGAATGGAGCACGCCAGCAGCAGTCCGACCACCCAGCCACCTGAACCGGGAACACCCCATGCACGCGCAACTCCGCAACACATCGATCTACTTTGACATCGACGGCCTGGGCCTGGTGCCAGACGGCCCGCGCATGCGCGCGCAACGCCCGGCCTTCGTCATCCACGGCGGCCCGGGCGGTGACCACAGCGACCTGAAGGCGGCGTCCACATTGCGTGAAGGCGTGCTGGGACAAGCAATTGCATCGGGTTTGAGGGTAGCAACCGTCGATGACCTCCGTTGTTTGAATAACCATGATCCGAGCTTCCTCAGTCCGAGCATTGAACCCCCAGATCGGCGGCATCCTATTGCTGGTGTACATCGTTGCCCAACGTATAAAGTCTTGACGGTTGGATATGCAAGGTGTGTGCAATATCTCGTGCGTCCAAAGATTGCCGAGTTCAAGAAGTTCATCGTCAAATACCTTGGTGGAATACCAGCCAAGAAGACCAGTCACCAGTACTACAAGATTGACAACGGTGAAAAGGTCAGCATACCCAACCCACATGAAAAGGAAGTCAGATCAGACGAGTTGGATCGGACACTTCCAAAGACAGGCATGACTCCAGCGGAGTTCCTTGCAGAGAGAGAACGAACGCAGGATTGGTCAACGCACTGCCCACGACCGAGGCCAATACCGGCGAGATAGCGGCCGCCGAAACGACAATGCCTCTGGCTGTGCTGCGCAACATGTTGCGCACTGGATTTCCGGGTTTGGGCAAGGTTGCCGCCAACCCAGGTTTTTCATACTTTTTCCATACCCAAAAGCAAAAAGGACTTGGCGCTACCGCTAAGTCCTTGATTTTTAATGAGTTTTTGGTGGGCGGTGGAGGCTTCGAACCTCCGACCCCAGCAGTGTGAATGCTGTGCTCTACCCCTGAGCTAACCGCCCTGTTTCCCGCAATCGGAAAGCCGTAAATTATGCCACAGGCACCTTAGGCCAAGAGGCGCCAGACTGTCTTTCCGGCGCTGGCCTTGTCGATTTGCTTGAGCACTTCCTCGTGGGCCGAGAGCTCCTGTTCACTGGCAGCTGGCACGCTGAGCTCATAGCTGCTGAGATCTGCACCCACCCAGGTCGCGCACCGGTTTTCCTCTGCCGGTGCATCGATCAGCAGGGCATCCTGCCCGCGCGTCATGTTGATGTACACATCAGCCAGCAGTTCGGCATCCAGCAGGGCCCCGTGCAGCTTGCGGCCAGAGCGGTCGACTCCGAGCCGGTCGCACAGGCCATCGAGCGAATTTCTCTTGCCCGGATACAAATCTTTGGCCATGGCCAGGGTGTCGACGATGCGCAGCACATGGCTGGCGAAGGCGGGCTGGCCGATCAGCGCGAGTTCCTGGTTCAAAAAACCCAGGTCAAATGGCGCGTTGTGGATCAACAGCTCGGCGCCTTGCAGGTAATGCAACAAGTCGCCAGCAACTTCTTCGAAGGTCGGTTTGTCTTTGAGAAATTCCCGGGTCAGACCGTGCACCTTGAGGGCGTCTTCATGGCTGTCTCGCCCCGCATTAAGGTAGTAATGGCGGATCTCGCCCGTGGCTTTTCGGTTGACGAACTCAACGCAGCCTATCTCAATCACGCGGTCCCCTTTGTCGGCTGACAGGCCGGTGGTTTCAGTGTCAAGAAAAATTTGGCGCACGGGTCTGCTCGGGCTCAGTGGACTTCTTTGGCATGGTTGATCGAATACTTGGGGATCTCGACGACCACATTTTGCTGCGCCAAAAAGGCCTGGCAACTCAGTCGCGAGTTCGGCTCCAGTCCCCAGGCACGGTCTAGCAGGTCTTCTTCGTTCTCGTCCACCTCATTGAGTGATGCATAGCCCTCCCGCACCACGACATGGCAGGTGGTGCAGGCGCAGCTCATGTCACAAGCGTGCTCAATAGCGATTTGGTGGTCCAGCAGAGCCTCGCAAATCGAAGTGCCGGCGGGGGCAGATATTTCCGCCCCTTGAGGACAGTATTCGGGGTGCGGCAAGATTTTGATAATCGGCATAACGAGTTCCAGACAGACGGCCTCAGACCGCTGCAATATTTTTTCCGGCCAAGGCCCTTTGAATACCCCGGTTCATGCGCAGGGCGGCAAAGGCTTCCGTGCCTTGGGCGAGCGCCTTGGTAGCGGCTTCGATCTGCAACGGGTCGTCCGAGCCAAGCATGGCACCCAAGGCTGCCATCAGAGCGTCAATCTCGGCGCGTTCCGCCAGCGTCAGCAGGTCGGCGTCAGCAGCCAGCGCGCTGCGGGCTGCCAGCAGCATGCGATCGGCGTCGACCCGGGACTCGACCAGCGCGCGCACACGCATGTCAACCTCGGCGGTGCTAAAGCTGTCTTGCAGCATGCGGGCAATTTGATCGTCGGCCAAACCGTACGCGGGCTTGACCTCGATGTGTGCCTGCACCCCACTGACCTGCTCCAGCGCGCTGACGCTCAGCAAGCCATCCGCGTCGACCGTGAAGGTCACGCGAATCCTGGCCGCGCCAGCCGCCATAGGAGGAATGCCACGCAACTCAAATCGGGCCAGGCTACGGCAATCAGTGACGAGATCCCGCTCGCCCTGCACCACATGCAGGGCGAGCGCGGTTTGGCCGTCCTGGTAGGTGGTGAAATCTTGCGCCTTGGCCGTGGGTATGGTCTCGTTACGCGGCACGATGCGCTCGACCAGACCACCCATGGTCTCTATGCCCAACGACAAGGGAATCACATCTAGCAGCAACAGGTCGCCCCCGGCATTGTTGCCCGCCAACTGGTCGGCCTGCAGCGCTGCCCCCAGGGCTACCACCTCGTCCGGGTTGAGGTTGGTGAGAGGCACTTGCCCAAAGAACTCGCCCACGGCGCGCTGCACCTGCGGCATGCGGGTCGAGCCGCCCACCAGCACTACGCCCTCGACCTGTTGAACGGTCAGGCGGGCATCGCGCAGGGCTGTGCGTACAGCCGCCAGGGTGCGCGCTGTCAGGGCCTGCGTGGCGGTTTCAAAATCAGCCCGATGAACCTCAAACACCAGCTTAGACTCGCTCAGGTCGGCCTCAAACACGCAAACCTGTAGCGCCGACAATGTCTCTTTACAGCGCCTGGCCGCCTGTTTGACAGCCGCCTTGTCGGCTGCCAGATGAACCACCCGAGTGGTTCTTGCCAACACCCAGTCGGCCAGGCTCTGATCGTAGTCATCCCCGCCCAGGGCCGAATCGCCGCCGGTGGCCACCACCTCAAAAACACCGCGGGTCAAACGCAAAATAGAGATGTCAAAGGTGCCACCGCCGAGGTCGTAAATGGCATACACGCCCTCACTGGCGTTGTCTAGGCCATAGGCAATCGCCGCGGCTGTGGGCTCGTTGATCAGGCGCAATACCTTCAGGCCGGCCAGCTGGGCTGCGTCCTTGGTTGCCTGGCGCTGGGCATCGTCGAAATAAGCTGGCACTGTGACCACCGCACCAAACAGATCGTCGCCCATGCTGTCCTCCGCTCGGTAGCGCAGGGTGGCCAAGATATCAGCGCTGACCTCCAATGGCGATTTTTCTCCCTGCACC
>CAMATS010000316.1 GCA_945861195.1 Rhodoferax sp. OV413 | reverse complement strand
CGCGGGCGCCAGTGTTTAAGCCGATTGAGCACACCAGCCCAGCGCGCCCCGTGATCTATTTTTACTGCTCTCTGCGCAGCCCCTACACCTACTTGGCGGCGGCCCAGTTGCGCCGACTCGCCGAGCACTACGGCGCTGAGTTGCGCTTGTGTTTTGTTTTGCCCATGATGATGCGGGGCCTGCCGGTGAACTGGCCCAAGCGCCTGTACATCCTGCGCGATACCAAACGCGAGGCTGAGCGTCTGGGCCTGCCCTTCGGACGGATCGTGGACCCGCTTCACAACGCAACTGAGCGCGGGCTGGCCCTGCTGCATCTGGCAATCCCGCTAGGCCGGGGCCCAGCCCTGCTTGAATCTTTTTTGCAAGGGGTATTTGCGGACGGCCTGGATGCGGCCAGCGAAGCCGGTTTACTGACTATTGCTGAGCGTGCCGGGCTGAACCCATCGCAAGTCGACTCTGCATTGGCTGACCCCGCTTGGCGCGACCAAGCAAGCGCCCATCTGCAGGACATGCTGGCGCGCGGGTTGTGGGGCGTACCCTCATTCCGAGTTGGTAACATGCCGCCCGTGTGGGGCCAGGACCGCTTGTGGATGCTCGAGGAAGATCTGATCGCAGCCCTGAGCCCACCAGTTTCCCAAACTGCTTGAAGTTACAGACAGCATGAGAAAAAAATTAAGTTATATCGCCTTCGCCGCAGGCCTGATCGGCGCCCTGCTCTGGTATGCAACCCTGCACAAAACCGAGATCCTGCTGCTGTATGTCAAACACGTGGTGCGCACCGAGGCAGCGCCCAATCAAGAGGTGAACTGGCAGCCCGGCCCAGGCCCTGTTGCTGGCCTTGAGCGCCGGAAAAAACCCAACATCATCTTGATCGTCGCCGACGACCTGGGCTTCAACGACATCACCCTGCAGGGTGGTGGCATTGCCAACGGCAGCGTGCCTACCCCCCATATCAACAGCATTGCCCTGGATGGGGTGAACTTTCAGACGGGCTATGCTGGCAATGCGACCTGCGCACCGAGCCGGGCCGCCCTGATGACAGGACGCTACCCGACACGGTTTGGTTATGAGTTCACGCCCACGCCGGTGCAGTTCATGAAAATGATCGGCAATTACCGGGTCGCGGGTAATCTGCGCCATCCGATCTACCATGCCGATCGGGAGGCCGATCTGATTGACTACGAAGAAATGGGCCTGCCGACCAGCGAGATCACGTTGGGACGGCTGCTCAAGCAGGACGGTTACCGCACCCTGCAGGTTGGCAAATGGCATTTGGGCGAGCACCCGAAATATCGGCCCAATGCGCACGGCTTTGACGAGGCGCTGTCGTTCCAGCATGCGGCCTCGATGTACCTGCCCGAGAATGACCCCAAGGTGGTGAATGCCAAGCAGTCGTTTGACCCGATCGACCAATTTTTGTATGCCGCGCACCCTTGGGGCGTGCGCTTTAACAACAGCGAGGTCTTCAAGCCCAAGGCATACGCCACCGATTACCTGACCGATGAGGCTATCAAGGCGGTTACAGCTAACAAGAACCAGGCCTTCTTTTTATACCTGGGCTACAACGCGCCGCACACGCCGCTGCAGGCCACCAAAGAAGACTACGACGCTCTGCCCCACATCCAGGACCACACCACCCGGGTCTATGCCGCCATGGTTCGCTCGCTGGACCGCAACATCGGCCGGCTGCTGCAATCCTTGAAAGACCAGGGGCTTGAGGACGACACCTTGGTCATCTTCACCAGTGACAACGGTGGTGCCCACTATGTTGGCATTGAGGGCTTGAACAGCCCGTACCGGGGCTGGAAACTGACTTTTTTTGAAGGCGGCATCCGTGTGCCCTTGTTCATGCGCTGGCCGGCCCGTTTGCCCAAAGGCAGCATCCTCAAAGACCCAGTCAGCCACAACGATATTTTTGCAACTGCCGCCGCAGCAGCGGGCGCCAAGTTGCCCAGCGACCGCATCATCGACAGCGTCAATTTACTGCCCTTCGTTGACAAAACGGCTACCGGCCGACCCCATGACGCGCTGTTTTGGCGCACCGGTGACTACCTGGCCGTGCGCGAGGGCGACTGGAAGCTGCAAGTCTCGGCCAGCCCGAAAAAAGATTGGCTCTACAACCTGGCAGCCGATCCGCTAGAGAAAAACAACCTGGCAAGCCAAGAGCCGCAGCGCGTGAGCGCTTTGCGGGAAAAAATCAAGGCTTGGAACAGCGCCCAAGTCAAGCCCCTATGGCCCTCGATGGCCGACTCGCCCATCCCGATCGATAAAACTCTCAAACAGGCCCAAGCCGCTGAGGACGAATACGTCGACTACGGCAATTGAGGCTTGCCACTGGCGCCCTGGGCCGCGGGTGCTTTCATTGCACAAACACTCGGGCCACCCGGCTCATCGAGCACCAGTACAGGTCGCGACCCCAGCCCACACTGGGGAACACCACCCCTTGGTTGAGTCCACCCACACGCACCCGGCCACGCTCGGTGCCGGTTTCAATGTCCAGCACCAGCACCTCTTCGCCCAGGCGGCGGTAATCGTTGGTCACCAGCTCACCCGTGCTCGGATACAGCAGCATATGGCTGGCACAGCCCAAGCCCTGCTTGTGCCAGATCGGCCGCATCGCCCGGCTCTGTGGTTCAAAGCGCCAGGCCTGCATTTGGCAGTTGGCAGAGTCATAAGCCACCACGATCTGACGCTGCAAGTCGATCAGCGGTGGGTTGGTGATGCTGCCGCCTGGCACCCCGCAGACCGGCAACATCTGGTGATCTGCAGCGTCTGTGAGCGACACCCGAATCAAGCGGTTAGCGCTTGGGCTGACCCCCGCGCCCACCATGCGGAACAGGTAACGGTGTCGGCCGTTGTCCATGAACCAGGCGTTTTTCCCGTCAAGTACCAGATCCCAGCCGTAGCTTTGAGCGCTTGCGCCGATGTAGTCAAAACGCCAGCTGCTGTCCATGACCAGCCTGGCCAAGGGCTCGGACCAGTGGTAGCGAAAAACCGAACGCACGCCCACCACATACACCGTGTTGCCCTTGGCGCTGAGGCGGGCAACCGAGGGCTCCGGACAGTCGAGGTCGGCACAGGCGCGCTGGGTGCTGACAGGGTCGACCACGCTCAAGCGGGCCGGCACCCGGTCTGACAGGTTTTTAGTGACGATCAGTCCGTTGTCCAAAATCACAAAAGAGTTGTAGGGCGCATTGAGCGGCAGTTGCAGGCTTGCCAAGAGCTCGCAGTCGGCGCTGAGCCGGTGCAGGTAGCGGCCATACACCACAAACAGGTCGCCCTGACGGTGCAGCGCCATGCCGCCCGGCCACATCGGCCCGCCACGCAGGCGGGGCGATTGGACCTGTGTTTGCAGGTTGATGGGGTCAATTTTTTCCACGCAAGCGGTGGTCGGCAAACCCAGCTTGGCCCGCAGCGCCGAGTGGGTCAGCAGGTAGACCTGGCCGGGCGCACCCAAGACAGTCATGGTCGAGAGCAGCGTGCGGCGGGTGGTGCAAGCCAATCTCTCACCGGTTTGCAAGGCCAGGGCCTGGGTTAGCCCCTGGCCAGTGGCCGCAGTTTGCAAACGTTGCGGGCCGCCGTCTTCGCCCGGCCAGGGCGAGGCGAAGTAGCCGCCCGAATTCATGCGCGCTTGGCCCTGCGGCGCCTTCTCCA
>CAMATS010000315.1 GCA_945861195.1 Rhodoferax sp. OV413 | reverse complement strand
GTGCGGGTGCGGCTACGCCAAGAAATTCGCAGTTTACAAAGACGCCTGGGGATCACCACCATCATGGTGACGCATGACCAAGAAGAAGCGCAGGCCATGGCTGACCGCATTGTGGTGATGAACGAGGGGCGGGTAGAGCAGATGGGCTCGCCAGGCGACATTTACACCCGTCCGGCCAGCGCTTTTGTGGCCGACTTTATTGGCGTGATGAACTTCGTGCCTGGCCGGGTGCAGGGTCCGGCGGGCGTTCAATGCGCCAGCATGCTGCTTGCCTGTGCGGCCGGCGCGTACCCGGTGGGCAGCGCTGTACGCTGTGGTTTCAGGCCTGAGGACGTGACCCGGGTTGCGGGGCCGGCCAGCGATGCGAACCTGTTGGCCCGGCTGCTGTCGGTGGAGCCGCTGGGGCCATTTGTGCGCCTGCACTGTGAAGTACCAGCGCTCGGCGCAACGTCTATCAGGGTTGACATGCGGCGCAGCAGCTTTGCCGAGCAGCCGGTCGAGCCAGGGCAGGCCTTGGCGCTGCACATTGACCTGGCGGCAGTGCACCTGTTCCCTGAAGGCGACCGCGCATGACCTTGGCGCCGAGCCTGCGCCCGATGGCTCTGCGGCGCGACCGGGACGACGGCCTGATGCGCTGGCTGCTGCTGGGCTGCGGCGCATTCATGCTGCTGGCCCTGTTGCTGCCGGTGGGCATGATTCTGGTGCGCAGCCTGCAAGACAGCAACGGCGTCTTTGTCGGCCTCGCCAATTACCGCAGCTACTTCAGCACCGGCACGCCCTGGCAGTCGATGCGCAACAGCCTGCTGGTGTCGAGCATCACCACCGTCATTGTGGTGGTGCTAGCTTTTGCCTATGCCTATGCCCTGACCCGCACCCAAATGCGCTGGCGCGGCTTTTTTCGCGTGATGGCGCTGGTGCCGCTGCTCAGCCCCTCGCTGCTCAAGGCCATCGGCCTGGTGTACTGGTTCGGCAACAAGGGGCTGCTCAAAAGCGTGCTGATGGGCGAGTCGGTTTACGGGCCGATCGGCATCATCATGTCCTGCACGCTGTGGACGTTTCCCCATGCCGTGCTGATCTTGATCACGGCACTGACCTTGGCTGACGCCCGCATTTACGAGGCGGCCGCCGTGCTGCGCACCAGCGGCCCACGTACCTTTTTGCGCATCACACTGCCGGCGGTGCGCTATGGCCTGATTGGCGCAGCCATTGTGGTGTTTGTGAATGTGTTCACCGACTTTGGTGCAGCCAAGGTGATTGGCGGCAGCTACAACGTGCTCGCCACCGACATCTACAAAGAGGTGGTCGGCCAGCAAAACTTCTCCATGGGCGCGGTGGTGTCGGTGGTGCTGCTGGTGCCGGCTGTGTTCGCCTTTGTGCTGGAACGCCTGGTGGCGGGCAAGCAGGCCGCCGCCCTAGGGGCGCGTGCGGTCGCCCTGGTGCCGCAACCCCGGCCACTGATTGATCGCGCCATGTTCGGCTATTGCCTGCTGGTCACGCTGTTTATCTTCGCCATTCTGGGTATGGCCCAATTTGCAGCACTGGTGAAATTTTGGCCTTACAACCTTAGCCTGACGCTCAAGCACTATGTGTTTGACGTGCAAGGTGTCGGCTGGGAAAACTTCTGGAATTCACTCACCCTCGCGTTTTGGGTTGCCAGTGTGGGCACGCCGCTGATTTTTATGGGCGCCTATGTGGTGGAAAAACCCCGTGCCGACATGCTGGGCCGCACCCTGCTGCACGCGGCCGCGCTGCTGCCAATGGCGGTGCCGGGGCTGGTGCTGGGTCTGGGCACGCTACTGTTCATCAACCAGCCCGGCAATCCCCTGGGCGTGCTGTATGGCACTATGGCCATCCTGGTGATCAACACGCTGGCCCACCTGTACACGGTGCCCCACCTGACTGCGGTCACGGCGCTCAAGCAGGTGGATCGTGAATTTGAGGCGGTGGGCGCCTCGCTCAAGGTGCCCATGCTGGCGGTGTTCCGCCGGGTGACGCTGCCGGTCTGCCTGCCGGCGATTCTGGACATCTGGATTTACCTGTTTTTGAACGCCATGACCACGCTGTCGGCGGTGATCTTTTTGTATAGCGCCGATACCAAGCTGGCCTCAGTGGCGGCGATCCACCTGGACGAGGCCGGCAGTACCGCCTCGGCCGCCGCCATGGCCACGCTGATGGTCTATGCTAGCCTGAGCGTGCGGCTACTGCACCTGGGCGTCTCGCGCTTTGTGCTGCGCCGGGCCCAGGCCTGGCGGGGCGGCGTCTGACGCCCCACCCGCTGCGCTCTCACCATTTTTCCGTCCACGTCCCTTTTTTACCAAGGAGTATTGCCATGCTGTTTCAAAGTACCCGCCTGATGGGCGCCCTGTTTCTGGCCTCGGCTGCGCTCACAGCGCAAGCTGGTCAGCTGACCGCATACTCCAGCGCCAGCGCCGACACCCTGAAGCTCTACGCCGACCAGTTTGCCAAGAGCCACCCCAACATCAAGGTGAACTGGGTGCGTGACTCCACTGGCATCATGCAGGCCCGCCTGATGGCCGAAAAAGACAACCCGCGCGCCGACGTGGTGTTCGGCCACACCGCCGCCAACCTGGTGTTGCTGGGCCAGTCCGGCATGCTGACGCCTTATGCCCCCAAGGGCGTGGACAAGCTCAATGCGCTGTTCCAGGAAAAGCGCAATCCGCCCAACTGGGTGGGCATGTACGGCTGGGCCAGCGCGATCTGCTTCAACACCATCGAGGCCAAGAAAGGTAACGTGCCCAAGCCGGTCAAGTGGACCGACCTGACGCAGCCGGCCTACAAGGGCAAGGTCACCATGCCCAACCCGGCCTCGTCTGGCACCGGCCTGCTGATGGTCAACGCCTGGATCCAGATGTGGGGCGAAGAAAAAGCCTGGGCCTTCATGGACAAGCTGCACGAAAACATCGCCAGCTACAGCCACTCCGGCGACAAACCCTGCGAGCAGGCGGGTGCCGGTGAGCATGTGGTGGGCCTGTCGTTCCCGCTGCGTGCGGCCAAAGTTAAAACTGCCGGCGCGCCTATCGACATCATCATTGCCGAAGAGGGCACCGGCTGGGACATGCAGGCTTCGGGCATCATGAAGACCACCAAGAATATGGAAGACGCCAAGGTGCTGATGGACTGGGCCATCTCCAGCGAGGCCATGGAGTTGTACGGGCAAAACTATGAAGTCACGGCGCTGCCGGTAAAAGTGGCCAAACTGGAGCATGTGCCGGCCAACATCGCCGATAAAATGATCAAGGCTGACTTCAACTGGATTGCCAAGGAGCAGGGTCGCGTGGTGGCCGAGTGGCGCAAGCGCTACGACACCAAGAGCGACCCCAAGAAATAAGGCCCCGGCGCCGTCCCCCTTTCCCCAACAGACCTATTTTTAACGCAAGGACGACCATGACTCTTTCCCCCACCCGCCTGCTAGCAGCCCTCTCGCTAGCGCTGACCGCAATTGGCACCCAAGCCGGCCAACTCACCGTGTACTCCAGCGCCGGGGCCGACGTGCTCAAAATCTATGCCGACCAGTTTGCCAAGACCCACCCGGGCATCAAGGTGAATTGGGTGCGCGATTCCACCGGCATCCTGCAGGCCAAGCTGATGGCCGAAAAAGACAACCCGCGCGCCGACCTGGTTTTTGGCCACACCGCTGCCAACATGGTGGCGCT
>CAMATS010000314.1 GCA_945861195.1 Rhodoferax sp. OV413 | reverse complement strand
GCCTGCTGGCTTTTGCCATGCTGGGCTGGCTGGCCAATCAGTCCTGGTTTTATGCCGGCCTGGGCGTGGCGCCCAACCTAGGCGCACCTAATGATGCGCTGGCACTGCTGCTGTTCATGATCAGCGCGCCCCTGCTGAGTTTTTTCATAGCCCCTGTTTTTTCGGCAATGTCCCGCCGCGATGAATTTCAAGCTGATGCCTATGCCGTGGCCCACACCAGTGGCCAAGATCTGGCGACGGCACTGCTCAAGTTGTACGAAGACAATGCAGCGACCCTCACGCCAGACCCGGTTTATGTGCGTTTTTATTACTCCCACCCGCCAGCCAGCGAGCGGCTAGCCCGCTTGCTCGGGCCCTGAACCGCGTACTGCCGCATGAACCACAAATTGCAAGGTGTAAATTGGTCCGAGCAGGCCAGGCGTGCCATGTCTGCCACCGAAATCGTTAGTCATTTGGCACAACTCGAGGGCTGGGCCCTGGCCGGTGATGGCCCCACAGTAACCATTGAAAAAACCTACGCCTTTGAGAATTACTACGAGACCATGGCATTTGTCAACGCCGTCGCATTCATCGCCCATGTCACAGACCATCACCCTGACTTATGGGTTGGCTACAAACAATGCGTGGTTCGCTGGAGCACCCATGATGTGGGCGGCATCTCCAAAACAGATTTCGAATGTGCTGCGCGTATCGACGCCCTGCGGGCGTGAGCCCAATGCTCATGGCCAAGCCCTGATGGCTTCAGCGCCCCTGCACCCGGGCTTGATCGTCTCCAACCTAGGGCGCCATTTTCTGGTCGAAAAATCGGATGGCCAACGGATCATCTGCCACTCTCGGGGCAAGAAAAGCCTGGGCGTGGTCGGCGACAGTGTGCTGTGGCAGGCCTCGGAGGACGCGGGAACGATAGAAAAAATCCAAACCCGGCGCAACCTTTTTTATCGCCAAGACGAGCTGCGTACCAAGTCCTTTGCAGCCAACCTCGACCAGATTTTGATCCTGATTGCGGCCGAGCCCGCTTTCTCCAGCAAACAACTCTCCCGCGCCTTGATTGCAGCAGAAGCTGCACAAATCAAGCCTCTCATAGGCCTCAACAAAAGTGATCTCGCCGAGTCATTTGCCCGGGCTTGGGACTGGCTCGAACCGTACCGGCGCATGGGCTACCCTGTGCTTCCAATGGCGCTCAAAACCGCCAGCACGGCTGACCAAGCGACACTGCTGAGCCTGATGTCGGGCAAAACTACATTGCTGCTTGGGCCCTCGGGTGCGGGCAAAAGCACGCTCATCAATTGGCTCAAACCGGGTGCGCTGGCGCAAACCGCGGAGATTTCCCGGGCACTTAACTCCGGCAAACACACCACCACCAGCACCACCTGGTACTGGCTGGACGGGCAGCGCACAACGGCAGTGATCGACTCGCCGGGCTTTCAGGAGTTCGGCCTCAATCACATTGATCCAGCCCATCTGGCCGCTTTGATGCCAGACCTGCAAGTGCATGCCGGGGCTTGCAAGTTTTACAACTGCAGCCATTTGCATGAACCAGGATGCGGCGTGATAGCCGCCCTCGGTTCGCAGCTGCAGGGAAGTGGCGACGCTGACATGAGCACCAGCCAAGCCATCAGCGCCAACCGATACAAGATCTACAGCGACTTATACGCCGAGTTGAGTACGCCGAAGCCCTACTGATGGACGGCATCAGCCCAGCAAACGGGCCAAGGTGAGCAGGGCCAATAGAACCACCCACATGACCACCGTACGCCACACCAGGCCCACAATAACGGCCAGGTGCGCGAGTTCGGGGGTCTGCCCGGCGCCGCTGGCTGCTACTTGGTCTTCGCTTGGCAGGCCGGCCGGCGCGCTGTCTTCGGCAGCGTCAGGCTGGGCGCGACCCGGGCCGACGCTGGTCAAGCGAATGTTCACGGCGCCAGAGGTCGCCGCCAAGATCAGCGCGTCGTTGCCCTGGTCCGGTTCGCTCAGGTGGCGGCGCCAGGCTTCCATGGCATCTTCAAAACTACCCACTACGGCAAAGCTGACAGCCGTGATGCGTGCAGGCACCCAGTCAAGCAGGTCCCAGGCCAAGCCGGCAGCGTCCTGGGTTTGCTGACTCACCGGTTGGAAACGGGTCTGAGTTTCATCCCGCCAAAAACGGGCGAGAAACTCGCTGGCCCGGTACAGCACCGCCCCAGCCGGCCCCAGACCGAATACCGCCAGTAGCGAAAAAAAGGCCAATACTCCAAAAACATGGCGGTGCGCGGCAATCACAGAGTGCGCCATCGCAGACCGCAGTACTTCGCTGCGGGGCAGGTCGCGAACGTCCATCTGGCGCCAATTTGCCAACAAGTCCCGCGCCAAGGTTTCGTCTGAGTTGGCCAGTGCCTCCCGAATTTGGGTAAAGTGCGAGCTGAACTGTCGAAACCCCAAGGTGGCATACAACACCGCCACACTCCAAGCCAGCGCTGCCGGCCAGCCAAGCCACACATTTAGCGACCAATAAACCGCCAGCACCAGCACCGACGGCACGCCCACCGCCAAGCTCCAAGCCAGCCAAGCATGGGCGGCCTGTCCAGCATCAAAGTTGCGGGTGCTCCAGCCCGCCCAGGCGCGCATCAGTGCATGAAGGCGATTGCCAGGCGCCATGGGCCGCGCCTGCTCAATCAGCAAGGCCATAACGACTGCAATGAAGCTCATGCGGCAATGATAGCTAGAGGCTGCTTCAGGCGCACAGTAATCGGTAAAAATTACGCAACATTCCAGCTGTGGCGCCCCAAATGAATCGCAACCTGTCCGCTTGCTGGTAAGGCATCGCGAACCACTCGCGCTCAACCCCCTCATGGGTCACGGCATGACGTTGGTGGTGGGCCGGGTTCATCAGCCAGGCTAACGGCACCTCAAAAACATCCGCTACCTCGTTGTGGTCGGGCTGAAGAACAAAACCCGGCTGCACCAGGGCAACCACCGGGGTGATGATGAACCCCGAACCAGTGCAGTAGTGCGGCATGACACCCAGCACCTCGATGAAACTAGGCGCCAGGGCAAGCTCCTCCCAGGTCTCGCGCAATGCAGTGGCGGTGGCATCCACATCAGAATCTTCAGCTTTTCCCCCGGGGAAAGCGATTTGGCCGCTGTGGGTCGGCAAGTGGAGCGTACGTTCAGTCAGCAACACCGTGGGGCTTGGCCGCATCACGATGGGCAGCAAGACGGATGCATGTCTGGGCAAGCGTTCAGACCACCTGGGCTCTGCGACCAGTTCGGGAACCCATTTGGGCGGGACTGCAAAACGCCGCCTTAGCGCCGCTGGCGAAATGGCGTCAGACGGAATTGTGGGCAGGTGGCGATCCACCCCTTTGACGGGGACCTGCTGCGGATCGAAATCAAGCCATCGGGACAATGTCGTCAATCTCTGAAAACTTCGACAAACCCTAGGCCTGCAAAAAACCGCCGCAGCGCTCAGCTTAGGCGGTTTGTTTGAACACGGCAACTCAGGCGTTGACGGTCTTCTTGGCAGGCAGTTTTTCTTTGATTCGCGCGGACTTGCCGCTGCGATCACGCAGGTAGTACAGCTTGGCGCGGCGCACGTCACCACGACGCTTGACCTCAATGCTGGCGATCAGGGGGCTGTAGGTTTGAAATGTCCGCTCAACGCCCTCACCACTGGAAATTTTTCGAACAATAAAACCGCT
>CAMATS010000313.1 GCA_945861195.1 Rhodoferax sp. OV413 | reverse complement strand
GGCGGCGGCAATGCTGTCAGCCACATGATCAACAGCGCTGTGCGCGGCGTCGAGTTCATTTGCGCCAACACAGATGCACAGGTGCTCGATGGCAACCAGGCACACTGCGTCATTCCGCTGGGGATAACTGGTCGTGGCGCTGGCGGGGTTCCAGACCGTGGCCGCGAGGCGGCCGAGCTGGCAGTCGAAGAGATCCGCACTGCCATTGAGGGCGCACACATGCTCTTCATCACCGCCGGCATGGGCGGCGGCACCGGCACGGGTGCGGCACCGGTGATCGCCCGCATTGCCCGTGAGATGGGTATCCTGACGGTTGGGGTGGTGACCAAACCCTTTGAGTTTGAGGGTAGCTGGCGCATGAAAAATGCCGAGTCTGGCCTGGCTGAACTCGAGGCCAACGTGGATTCCCTGATCGTGGTTCTCAATGAGCGGCTGCTCGAGGTGCTGGGCGAGGACGCCACCGAGGAGCAGGGCTTTGCCGCTGCCAATGATGTACTTAAAAACGCGGTGGGCGGTATTGCTGAAATCATCAATGTCAAGGGCCATGTGAATGTCGACTTTGAGGATGTGCGCACCGTCATGGGCGAGCCTGGCAAGGCCATGATGGGCACCGCGCAGGCGGCCGGTCCGGACCGCGCCCGCATTGCCGCCGAGCAGGCCGTGGCCTGCCCGCTGCTCGAAGGCGTAGACCTGTCGGGAGCGCGTGGTGTGCTGGTGCTCATCAGCGCTGCCAAGGGTTCGCTCAAGCTGCGGGAATCTGGCCAGGCCATGAACACCATCCGGGCTTTTGCCTCTGAGGATGCCCAGGTGATTTACGGCACCGCGCAGGACGACACCTTGGGCGACAGCATCCGCGTCACCGTGGTGGCCACTGGCCTGTCGCGAGCCCGGCCCAGGCCGGTCTTGCAGGTGTTGCCCCGTACCGGTACTGACAACCTGCCGGCCTACACACCAGGTTTTGTGGCACCAGCGGCGGCGGCCTCGGGCAACCCAATGCCGGCCGTGGGCCAGCTCGCCCAGGGCACCGCCGGCCTGGTGCCCAAAGACTACAGCGGCTTGAATGGCCCCGCTGTTTGGCGCTCACAACGCGCCAATGCCAAGGTTGAAGCCCTGTCCCTGGGCGGTATGCAGGACATTGACATACCGGCTTTTTTGCGCAAACAGGCAGATTAGTAAAATCAGCGCGTGCTACAACAAAGAACCCTCAAAACACTGGTCCGTGCTGTGGGCGTTGGGCTGCACAGCGGGCAACGGGTGGAGATCACCCTGCGCCCGGCCCAGCCCAACACCGGCATCGTCTTTCGCCGCATTGACTTGGCCCTGCCGGTGGACATCGCGGTGTCTGCCGGTGCAGTCTCAGACACCCGGCTGGCCAGCACCTTGGCAAACGGATCGGTCAAGGTGCACACAGTGGAGCATCTGATGTCGGCCTGCGCCGGCCTGGGCGTGGACAACCTGTACGTGGATGTCAGCGCCGAAGAGCTGCCGATTCTTGACGGCTCGGCCGCCTCGTTTGTGTTTTTGCTCCAAAGCGCGGGCATCGTGCAGCAAAAGGCCCCGCGCCGCTTCATTCGGCTGCTCTCCACAGTCTCGGTGCAAGAGGGTCAGGGGGCGGCAGAAAAATGGGCCCGGCTGGAGCCCTACCACGGGTACCGGCTGAGCTTTGAGATTGATTTTTCCCATCCTGCGGTGGATGCCACTGGCCAGCGCGTGGTGTTTGACATGAGCACCGACTCTTATTCTCGCGACATTGCCCGCGCCCGCACCTTCGGCTTTACCAAGGATGTCGAGGCCATGCGGGCCAATGGCCTGGCCCTGGGCGGCGGCATGGACAATGCCATCGTCATGGACGAATACAAAGTGCTCAACGCTGGCGGCCTGCGCTACGACGATGAGTTTGCCAAGCACAAAATTCTTGATGCCATGGGAGACCTGTATCTGCTAGGCCAGCCCCTGCTGGCCAGCTACAGCGCCCGGCGCTCAGGCCACGCCCTGAACAACCGGCTGCTGCGCGAGCTGCTCAAAAGTACCGACGCCTGGGACCTGGTGAGCTTTGACAAGGAGCAAGGTGCCCCGGTCGGCTTTGACCGGGCAGCACCCGCTTGGTAAGCGCGCATCCTCGTGCGCTAAGGGCTCCCCAAACCTCCTGAACCTGACTTGCCTGCTGATGCAGCCATGGGCACTGGTCATGCCGGTCATGCCGGGCTTGGTCGGGCAACACCATGCGGCGCAGCAACTGCTCAGCGGCTGCGGCCGGCCTTATAGGTGCCTGCGCCGTTAGCGCCATCGGCCTGGGCCAGCCGGGCCATGGCTTTGGCTGCGTGGGCGTGGGTGATGGCCATGCCAAGGGCATCGGCGGCGTCGGGCCCGGGCAGGCCGGGCAGGGTGAGCAGGCGGCGCACCATCTCCTGCACCTGAGTCTTGTCGGCCCGGCCGTAGCCCACCACGGCCTGTTTCATTTGCAGGGCCGTGTATTCAGCCACCGGCAACTGGCGCGACACCAGGGCCGTGATGCAAGCGCCGCGCGCCTGCCCCAGCAGCAGGGTGGACTGCGGGTTGACATTGACAAACACAATCTCTACCGAGGCACAGTCGGGCTGGTAGCGTGCCACCACCTCCACCAGGCCATCAAACAACAGCTTGAGCCGCTCTGGCAGGCGGCCGCGCTCAAGGTGGGTGGTGCTGACGGTGCCGCTTGCCACGTACTGCAGTTCAACGCCGCTGGCGTCTATCAGGCCAAAGCCGGTGGTGCGCAGGCCGGGGTCAATGCCAAGAATTCGCATGGTGGCCAAGTGTCGCTCAGGGCAGTTGCGCTTTGGGCATGCGCTCGGCAATCACCGCTGCGCGCTCGGCCAGGTAGCCCGAGTTGGGCAGTTTTTCAAAGTAGCGCGGCCGCGGCAGCATCACCGCCAGGCGGGCCGCCTCTAGGGGCGTGAGCTCGGACGCCCGCTTGCGAAAATAGTGTTGCGCGGCGGCTTCAGCGCCAAACACGCCTTCGCCCCATTCCACGCTATTGAGGTAAATTTCCAAAATGCGTTGCTTGCTCAAGATGGTTTCAAGCAGCAGGGTGATGACAAATTCCTGGCCCTTGCGCAGCAGCGTGCGCTCGCCCGACAAAAACAGGTTTTTGGCCAACTGCTGCGTGATGGTGGATCCGCCCACCACCTTAACGCGGCCGGTTTTCGCGGGCTTGGTGGCTCGCTTGGCGGCCCGCGCCTCGGCCCGGGTGTTCTTCTGCCAGGCTTTTTCCAGTGCCTCCCAGTCAATACCATCATGGTCAACAAAGCTGTCATCCTCGCTGGCAATGACGGCCCGCTTGAGGTGCTCGGACAGCTTCTCGTAGCTGACCCACTGCTGGCGCCATTGGAGTTGGTCTTTCTCGCTCACCAAGCGCCAGGCCTCGGAGCGCTGAAAAGCGCTGGACTGCGGCGCCAGCAGTGCCATGGTGGCAATGCGCAATACAAAAAACAGCTGCAGTGCCAGCACCGCCAACAGCAGCAGCAGCAGCCAGCGCAGCAGCGGCTTCATGGGCTACGCCCGGCGCTGCTGCTGAGCTGGGTTTCCAGCACCTCGTCGCGGGTGAATTTGAAGCGCGACACCACCAAAATCTGGTCGGCGCGGCGGCGCATTTCGGCATTGAAGCGGCCAAAGGGCGCCGCAGCCCTGGCAATCGCCTGTGCACGCTTATCCAG
>CAMATS010000312.1 GCA_945861195.1 Rhodoferax sp. OV413 | reverse complement strand
TGGGCCATGTCGGGCCCCTCGTAGTCGCGTTCGCAGATCACACAGCGTTGCACAGATTGAAGCACCGGGCTGCGGCGTGCGATGTAGTAGCGCCCACCTGTGGCCCAGGCGATCAACGGCGAGGTCAGTAGAGCGGTCACCAGGGCTATCACAGCCGAAAACGCCTGAGCCAGAGGCCCGAACAGGCCCAGATGCGCGGTGACCGACAGCAGTGAGGCCAGCGCCATGGCGCCCACACCCACCGGGTTGATGTCGTACAGGTGCGCCCGTTTGAACTCGATCCCCGCCGGCGACAGGCCCAGCGGCTTGTTGATCACCAAATCGGCTACCACCGCCATCATCCAGGCAATGGCGATGTTCGAATACAGGCCCAGCACGTCCCCTAGCGCCTCAAACACGTTCATTTCCATCAGCATGAAGGCAATCACAGTGTTGAACACCACCCAGACCACCCGGCCCGGGTGGCTGTGCGTCAAGCGTGAGAAAAAATTGCTCCAGGCCAAGGAGCCGGCGTAGGCATTGGTGACATTGATTTTGAGCTGTGACACCACCACCAGCAAGGCGGTGGCCGCCACCGCCCAGCCATAGTTGGGAAAGACGTACTCATAAGCCGCCAGGTACATCTGGTTCGGGTCCACCGCACGCTCCACCGGCACCGAATGGCTGATGGCCAAGTAGGCCAGTAGCGCCCCGCCCAGCATCTTGACCACGCCCAGCACCACCCAGCCTGGCCCGCCTGCCAGCACTGCCAGCCACCAGCGCCACCGGTTGGCGGGCGTTTGCGCCGGCATAAAACGCAGGTAGTCGGCCTGCTCGCCCATCTGGGTGATCAGGGCAATGCCGACCGTCAAGCCCGCCCCAAACAGGTGCAAATCAAAGCCGGCCACCGTGGCCTGCTCACCTTTGTAGTGCACCACACCCGCAAACGCACCGGGATCAAGCACCGCCACAAAGCCATAGGGCACCAGCAGCAGCACCAACCACAGCGGCTGCGTCCAAAGCTGTAAGCGGCTGATAGCGGATACGCCATGCGTCACCAGCGGGATCACCACCAAGGCGCACACCAAATAACCCCATCGCGGCGGAATGCCCAGCGCCAGCTCCAGCGCATAGGCCATCACCGCTGCCTCCAGGGCAAAGAAGATAAAGGTAAAAGAGGCGTAGATCAGCGAAGTGAGCGTGGAGCCGATGTAGCCAAAACCGGCCCCTCGGGTCAGTAAATCCATGTCCAGCCCGTAGCGGGCCGCGTAGATGCTGATCGGCAGACCCGCCAGGAAAATGATCAGGCCTGTGGCCAGAATAGCCCAGAGGGCGTTGGTAAAGCCGTACTGCACCAGCAGCGTGGCACCGACCGCCTCCAGAATCAAAAAACTGGCGGCGCCAAACGCGGTATTGGCCACACGCCAAGGAGACCACTTGCGAAAGCGCTGGGGCGTAAAACGCAGCGCGTAGTCTTCCAATGTTTCGCTACCCACCCAGGCGTTGTAATTGCGGCGAACCAGTGTGATCCGCTGGGGCGCCGCGGGCGGGGCAGGGTCAAGGGCACTGGGGGAGGCATCAAGGGTCACAACGGCATGGTGCAGGTTTCATGCCACGGCACGGCTATTGCATACTATTGGTCATGGAACTTACACCCCGCGAAAAAGACAAATTGCTCCTGTTCACCGCCGCCCTGCTGGCCGAGAGGCGCAAGGCCCGCGGCCTCAAGCTCAACTACCCCGAAGCCATGGCCCTGATCAGTGCGGCCGTGATGGAAGGCGCCCGCGATGGCAAGACCGTGGCCCAACTGATGAGCGAGGGCCGCGCCGTGCTGACGCGTGACGACGTGATGGATGGCATCGCCGAGATGATTCCCGACATCCAGGTTGAGGCCACCTTCCCCGACGGCACCAAGCTCGTCACCGTGCACCAGCCGATTATTTGAGCCGGCAAGACAACAAGTGAGGCCAGCATGATCCCCGGCGAAATTCTCACCGACGGCCCCGAGCACCCCATCAACCCGGGCCGGCGCAGCATCACGCTGGTGGTGCGCAACACGGCCGAGCGGCCGATCCAGGTTGGCTCGCACTACCACTTTGCCGAGACCAATGGGGCATTGGGCTTTGACCGCACCGCCGCCCACGGCATGCGCTTGAATATCCCGTCCGGCTCGGCGGTGCGCTTTGAGCCCGGCCAGCAGCGCACAGTGGAATTGGTGGACTATGCTGGCGCACGGCAGGTGTTTGGGTTTCGTGGTTTGGTGCAAGGGAAGCTTTGATGGCAACGATTGGGCGCCGCGCCTACGCGGAAATCTTTGGCCCCACCGTGGGCGACCGGGTACGGCTGGCCGACACCGACCTGCTGATCGAGGTGGAGCAGGACTACACCCTGCGCGCCGGCGGCTACGGAGAAGAGGTGAAGTTTGGCGGCGGCAAGACCATCCGTGACGGCATGGCCCAGTCGCAACGCACCCGCCATGAGGGCGCGGTGGATTGCGTTATGACCAATGCGCTGATCGTGGACCACGGGGGCATCGTCAAGGCCGACATCGGCCTCAAAGGCGGGCGCATTGTGGCCATCGGCAAGGCCGGCAACCCAGATGTGCAACCCGGCGTTGACATCATCATCGGCCCCGGCACAGAAATCATCAGCTGCGAAGGCAACATCGTCACCGCCGGCGGCATCGACAGCCACATCCACTTCATTTGCCCGCAGCAAATTGAGGAAGCCCTGGCCAGCGGCGTCACCACCATGATGGGCGGCGGCACCGGGCCGGCCACCGGCACCTTTGCCACCACCTGCACGCCCGGCCCCTGGAACATCGAGCGGATGCTACAGGCAGCCGACGCGTTCCCGATGAACCTGGGTTTTCTGGGCAAGGGCAACGCCAGCCTGCCCGCCGCGCTGCACGAGCAGATCGAAGCCGGCGTAATCGGCCTCAAACTGCACGAGGACTGGGGCACCACACCGGCGGCCATCAGCAACTGCCTGGACGTGGCCGACGCCACCGACACCCAGGTGGCGATCCACTCCGACACGCTGAATGAATCGGGCTTTGTGGAGAACACCATTGCCGCCACCAAGGGCCGGGGCTTATGTGCCTTCCACACCGAGGGCGCCGGCGGCGGCCACGCCCCCGACATCCTGCGCGTGGTGGGCGAGGCCAATTTCCTGCCCAGTTCCACCAACCCGACCATGCCCTACACGGTGAACACGCTGGACGAACATGTGGACATGCTGATGGTCTGCCACCACCTCGACGCTGGCATTGCCGAGGACCTGGCTTTTGCCGAAAGCCGGATCCGACGCGAAACCATCGCCGCCGAAGACGTGCTGCACGACCTGGGCGCCATCAGCATGATGAGCAGCGACAGTCAGGCCATGGGCCGCGTGGGCGAGGTGATCCTGCGCACCTGGCAAACCGCGCACAAGATGAAGGTGCAGCGTGGCGCCCTGCCCGAAGACAGCGCCCGCAATGACAACTTCCGCGTCAAGCGCTACGTGGCTAAGTACACCATCAACCCGGCTATTGCCCACGGCATCAGCCACGAGGTCGGCAGCATCGAGGTGGGCAAATGGGCAGATCTGGTGGTCTGGAAGCCGGCGTTTTTCGGCGTCAAGCCGGCGCTGATCCTCAAAGGTGGCTTCATCGCCATGGCTGCCATGGGCGATCCAAATGCCTCCATCCCCACGCCGCAGCCGGTGCACTACCGGCCCATGT
>CAMATS010000311.1 GCA_945861195.1 Rhodoferax sp. OV413 | reverse complement strand
CCTGAGCGCTCAACTCACGGGCTTTCGCGATGGTCTGCGCAAGAACAATTTGCAGATGAGCCAGGTGGCGGCCAAACTCAATGACCGCGAAATCAAGGCCGTTTCTGACTACATTGCCGGCCTGCGCTGATAGCGTGCTGCTGGTTTATGGCCGAGGAGGGCCATAGCATG
The DNA here is from genome assembly GCA_945861195.1 of Rhodoferax sp. OV413. Lineage (GTDB taxonomy): Bacteria > Pseudomonadota > Gammaproteobacteria > Burkholderiales > Burkholderiaceae_C > Rhodoferax. The sequence goes on along the minus strand of CAMATS010000311.1, from coordinate 3,531 downwards.
TTGATAAAAACCAAGAGAGACGGCTTTAGCCATCCCCTGTCCAGCGAAATTACTGGCCCGTCGGCTTACAGCGGGCGGCGCGAGTTGATCAAGCTCATGGCCAGCGGGTTAGGCGGGGCGGCCCTGGCCTCCTGGGCCGGACGAGCCGCCTGGGCGCAGGGCGCTGGCACCCAGAGACCGGGCAAGCTGACGGCGCTGGCCGGCGAGAAGTCTGGCGTGGCCGGCGCCATCACCATGGACAAGCTGACCGACTACAAAGACGCCAGCAGCTACAACAACTTCTACGAGTTCGGCACCGACAAGGCCGAACCCGCAAAAAACGCCCACACATTGCAGACCACGCCGTGGACTGTGGAGGTGGAGGGTTTGGTCAAAAAACCAGCTAAGTACACGCTCGAAGACCTGCTCAAACTCAAAGCCATGGAGGAGCGCATCTACCGCCTGCGCTGCGTTGAGGGCTGGTCCATGGTGATCCCCTGGGTCGGTTATTCCATGAGCGAGTTGATCAAGAAGGTCGAGCCGCTGGGCAGCGCCAAATACATCGAGTTCGTCACCCTGGCCGACCCCAAAACCATGCCTTTTGTTGGTTCTCGGGTGCTTGAGTGGCCCTATGTAGAGGCCTTGCGCCTTGATGAGGCCATGCATCCGCTCACCCTTTTGAGTTTTGGCATGTATGGCGAGGTTTTGCCCAACCAAAACGGCGCGCCGGTGCGCTTGGTGGTGCCCTGGAAGTACGGCTTTAAAAGCGGCAAAAGCCTGGTCAAGATTCGCTTCACCGACAAACAACCCACCACCGCCTGGAACAAAGCGGCGCCGGGCGAGTACGGGTTTTATTCGAATGTCAATCCGGCAGTCGACCACCCGCGCTGGAGCCAGGGCACCGAGCGCCGTATTGGCGAAGACGGGCTGTTTGCAAAAAAACGCAAGACCCTGATGTTCAACGGCTATGAGGCGCAGGTCGGCCAACTTTATGCCGGCATGGACCTGAAAAAGAACTTCTGATGCGCGGGCTGGGTGGCGCCTTGCTGCACCCCGCGGCCAAACCACTGCTGTGGCTTTTTTGTATGCTGCCCATGCTGTGGCTGTTTTACGCGGCCGCCACAGACCAACTGGGAGCCAATCCGGCTGAGGCCCTGAGCCGCTCTACCGGCGAATTGACACTGCGGTTTTTGTGCATGGTGCTGGCAATAAGCCCGCTGCGCGTAGTGTTCGGCCTGAGCGCATTGGCCCGCTTCCGGCGTATGTTGGGGCTGTTTGTTTACGCCTATGTGTGCCTGCACCTGCTGAGCTACGCCTGGTTCGATATGGGCTTTGACCCGATGGACATGGCCCGGGACATTGCCAAGCGGCCGTTTATTCTGGTTGGCTTTATCGCATTCCTGCTGCTCACGCCCCTGGCCCTGACCTCCTTCAACCGCGCCATCAAGACCATGGGCGCACGTCGGTGGCAGCAGTTGCACCGGGCGGTTTACCTGGTTGCCGGTCTGGCGATCTTGCATTTCTTCTGGATGCGTGCTGGCAAAAATGATTTTGGCGAGGTGCTGCTCTATGCGGTCATTCTTGGTGCGCTGCTGGCCTGGCGGTTGTGGCGGCGTCTGAGCCGCTGAGTGCATTGAAGATGTCGCGCAGCTTCGCCAAACAAGGGCCCTCCTTCGAGGCAGGGGCCCGGGGTCAGCGGGTCCCAGGCCTGCGGCTCTGCTGTTCGGGCTGAGCCATGGGCCAGGCGCTGTTGGTTCGCCCTGCCATCATGCTGTGCACGCTCAACGCCAAGTACATCCACGCCTCGCTGGCGCTGCGCTACCTGCTGGCCAACATGGGCGAGCTGCGGGCCCAGACCGCTTTGTGCGAGTACACCATCGCTCGGCGCCCGGCCGATTTAGCCGCCGATTTGCTGGCCCTACTGGGGCCGGCAGAGGCAGGCCGGGTGCAGGTGGTCGGCTTTGGCGTCTACATCTGGAATGTGAGCCAGACCTGCGAGCTGGTGCGCCTGCTCAAGGCGGCGCGCCCGGCGCTCAAAGTGGTGCTGGGCGGTCCCGAGGTCAGCCATGAACACGCGCAGCAGGCCATCGTGGCGCTGGCCGACCATGTCATCACCGGCTGGGGTGATGTGAGCTTTCCCAAGCTGTGCCGCGCGCTGCTGCACGGCCCACTGCCGCTGATGAAGGTGATTGCGGGCGAGCAGCCTCCTCTCGACGAGATTGCCCTGCCCTATGCCGAGTACAGCGACGCCGACCTGGCGCACCGCGTGCTGTATGTTGAGGCCTCACGCGGCTGCCCTTTTAAGTGCGAGTTTTGCCTGAGCTCACTAGACAAGACCGCCTGGGCCTTTGACTTGGACCCATTTTTGGCCCAGCTGGGCCAGCTCTACCAGCGTGGTGCGCGCCAGTTCAAGTTTGTGGACCGCACGTTTAACCTCAAGGCGGAGGCTTCGGCGCGCATCCTGCAGTTTTTTCTGGACCGCTTGCCGCCTGCGCCAACGGCCCCGGACTTATTTGTGCACTTTGAGCTGATCCCGGACCAACTGCCCGACCGGCTCAAGGCTCTGATCGCCCAGTTTCCACCCGGCGTGCTGCAGTTCGAGATTGGCATCCAGAGCTTCAACCCCGAGGTGCAGCAACGCATCTCACGCCGGCAAGACCACGCCAAAACCCTGGCCAACCTGGGCTGGCTGGTGACGCAGTCCCAAGCCCATCTGCACACTGACCTGATCTTCGGTCTGCCCGGCGAAACCCTGGCGAGTTTTGCCCAGGGTTTTGACACCCTGCACGCGCTGCACCCGCACGAAATCCAGCTCGGCCTGCTCAAGCGCTTGCGCGGCACGCCGATCGCCCGCCACACCGAGGCCTGGGGCATGGTCTACGATGCCGAGCCGCCCTACGCCGTGCAGCAGACCTCGGTGCTCAGCCGGGAAGAAGTGCAGCGCTTTGTGCGGCTTGCCCGCTACTGGGACCTGGTGGCCAACTCGGGCCGCTTTAGCCGTACGCTGGCGCTGCTGTTGCAGGGTGCGTCGCCCTTTGCCGCTTTTCTGGCCTGGAGCGACTGGCTCTGGCAGCGCAGTGGCCAGACCAGCGGTCTGACTCCGGAGCAGCTCGTGGACCATTTGTTTGACTACCTCACGGGTCCGGGTAAGGGCCCGGAGGCGCAGCCCGGCCAAGACCTACAAGCGCTGCAGGCCACTGTGCTCGGCGTCTTGTTGGCCGATTACCTGGGCAGCGGCGCCCGGGCCCGGCCGCGCGCCCTGCGGCCTGTGCTGCCGGCCCAGGGTCCACCGGCCGCGCGCAGCGGCGCTGGCTTGGTACCGCGCCAGCAGCAGCACGCGTTGGGCGCAAACCCTCCTATGATTCGGCCATGACCCTGCCATCCCGCTTTTGGGCCGACCTTTGCACGCGCGACTTTGCGCGGCTGGACCCGGCCCGCACCATCGCCGTGCTGCCCGTGGCTGCCACCGAGCAGCATGGCCCGCACCTGCCGCTGAGTGTGGACACGGTGCTGGCCGACGGCATCGTGGCGGCCAGCCTGCCGCACCTGCCA
>CAMATS010000310.1 GCA_945861195.1 Rhodoferax sp. OV413 | reverse complement strand
CGGCCAATGGCATCAGCCCGAACAGACGGTTGAGCTCGGCGTGGCGGGTCGGGTGGCCATGCAGCAATTCATGTTGCAGGCTCATATACCAGGCACACACGACAACCAGCGCGATATTCGCAGCTGTCGGCGGCAGTTCACGGTATTGCAGGATCAAGAACAGCCAAGCCCCGAAGATCACCAAGATCAGCGCCCCGGTGCGCCATTCGAAAGCCTCTCGGTCCCCGTCATAGGAAAAAATATTCATGGATTGCAAGTCTGTTTTGGTGCGTGCTCGACGGCTTTAGGGCGGCCTCAACGACCGCGCCACACCGGCAGCCGCTTTTCGGCAAAGGCGCGCGGACCCTCTTTCGCGTCCCCTGACTTCAGCATCGCGCCATAGGCAGGCAGGGTGCCACCGCGAAGGGTCTGGTAGGCCTGTTGAATCGTCTGGGTTTCAGTTTCCCGCATCACCTGCTTCAATGCCGCAATGGGCAGCGGAGCTGCGTTCACGATCTGCCTGGCCAGCTCGCGGGCAGCTTCAGGCAGTTGGTCGGGCGGTACCACCCGGTTCACCAGGCCCCAACTTTGCGCCTCAGCCGCACCCATACGCCGCCCGGTCAGCAACAGTTCAGCCGCGATCGCGCGTGGCAATCGTTTGGGCAGGCGTAGCACCCCGCCCGAATCGGCCATCATGCCCAGCTTGACTTCGGGCAGGGCAAACTCGGCGGTGTCGGCAGCCAGTGCCAGTTCAAAACCGCCGCCGCAATCTGTGCGGGCGTAACCGGAATGGCCGGATGCTTGTCGACTGTGTCGCCAGCACCGGTCAGGGCGCAGGTGATGATGACATTAGGGTTCATGGGCTTGAGCTCCTCGAAGCGGCCACGACGGCGCGGCCAGCTCCCTCACTGTAACGCTGGCGGCGCCGCACCTCTCGAGCCCGGCACGACCCGCATTTGACTGACCGCGACCAAAGAGCGAATTCGGCTTTTGAGGTCGCAAACTGAATCGAGAACCGGTCGTCAAAATGCCAAACTCTGCACTTGCCGTTTGCCACATCGGTGTCAGGCAGCCGCCAAGGATCTATCTTGAACAAATTACTGCTGCCCCTGGCCTCCCTGCTCAGCGGAGTCAGCTTGCTTGTAGTCGGCACCGGTTTGCTGTTTTCGGCTATCGGTGCGCAGGCGGGGTCGGCTAAATTTTCTGGGTTGGTAACCGGCCTGATCATGTCGGCTTATTTTGCAGGCTTTGTCTACGGTACCTACAGCTGCCCGGCCATCATCCGCAAGGTTGGGCACATCCGGGCTTTTGCGGCCATGGCATCCATTGCCTCTGCCCTGCCCCTGCTGCATGCCCTGTGGCTAAACGCCTGGTTCTGGGCCGGCCTGCGCTTTACCAGTGGCGTGTGCATTGTGGGTCTCTATATTGTGGTGGAGAGTTGGCTCAATGTGGTGGCCACCAGCCAGCAGCGTGGCAAGGTTTTTGCGGCCTACATGGCGGTCAGCAGTGTCTCGCTGGCACTGGGGCAATGGTTGATTCTGGTCGGTGACCGCTTTGGGTTCACCCCCTTTGCGCTGGTCTCGATATTGTTTTCTTTTGCCCTGCTGCCGCTGACCCTGACACCGGTGGATGAACCACAGCCATCAGAGGCACCCAAATTAGGCCTGTTGAAGCTGTTTGCCATATCGCCAATCGGCGTCATCACTGCGCTCGGTTCGGGCCTGCTCAATGGCGCCCTGTTGAGCCTGGGCCATGTGTTTGGTCAAGGGGTGGGTTTCAGCGAAACCGGTATTGCCACCTTCATGGCTGCCACGATTCTGGGCGGCGCGGTGCTTCAGTGGCCGGTGGGCCACCTGTCAGACCGACGCGACCGGCGCTGGGTCTTGTTTTGGGTTTGCGCGATGGGTGCCGTCGTGGCCGGAGCAGGTTTTTACCTGGCGCGCGAGTATGAAAACTGGTTGATTGTGCTGGGTGCTTTGTACGGCGGCCTGGTGTTCACGATTTATGGCTTGTGCGTGGCCCATGTGAACGACCTGATCGACCCGGACCGGGTGCTTGAAGTCACCGGTGGGCTGCTGCTGCTGTACGGCATCGGTGCCACTTTGGGGCCAACGCTTGGCGGCAGTCTCATGGACCTGCTGGGTCCGGAGAGCCTGATGCTTTACTTTGCCGGCATCTTGGCGGCACTGAGCCTCACAGTTTGGTATTTTGCTGGCAAAGTCGCCCACGGTTTTGGCGCCTCCAGCCAAAAGTCGAACTACGTGCTGATGGGCAGTGGCTCGCAAGCAGTGCTGCAAATGGACCCGCGCCGCGAGCAGAACACTCGCCCGAGCTCGGTCGCTCAGGGGCCAGGCAACAGTGCTGAGCTGCCCTAAACTGCTGTCTCGGGTTTTCCCCGGCAAGAACCCAAGGACGTGCAAGGTGGGCAAGTGACAGTCGATGCATACGACTACATCGTGGTGGGCAGCGGGTCTGCCGGCTGTGTGCTGGCTGACCGGCTCAGCGCCGACGGCCAGGCCAGCGTCCTGGTACTCGAAGCCGGTGGGCATGACCGCCGGCTGTGGACCAATATGCCGATTGGCTACGGCAAATCGTTTTACGACCAACGGGTTAACTGGAAGTTCGAAGCACAGCCAGACCCCGGCCTGAACAATCGCCAGATTTACTTCCCGCGCGGGCGCGTGGTGGGCGGCTCGAGCTCGATCAACGCCATGGTGTACTGCCGTGGCCTGCCGCAAGATTTTGACGACTGGTCGGCCTTGGGCAACCCCGGTTGGTCCTGGCGCGATGTGAAGCCGGTCTATGAGCGCTTTGAGCGACCGGTCGACGCCACAGGCCGAGCCAGCCCCAACGGCCAGCTGTTTGTCAGCGATGTGCGCCGGCAGCTGCACCCGATGGAGCAGGTGTTTTTTGACGGCGCGCAGCAGGCTGGCCTGCCCTTCACCGACGATTTCAATGGGCCCGAGCCCGAAGGCGTGGGCCGCTACCGGATCAACACCCGCCACGGCATGCGCTGGTCGGCGGCCGACGCGTTTTTGCGCCCGGCGCTGCGGCGCGGCCAGGTCAGGCTGCTCACTGGCGCCATGGCCAGCCGGGTGCTGTTTGAAGGTCGCCAAGCCGTGGGCATTTGTTACCGCCAGGACGGCGTAGAACACCAGGCCCGTGCCAGGCGCGCCGTCGTGCTGAGTGCTGGCGCAGTGCAAAGCCCGCAGTTGCTGCAGCTCTCAGGTGTGGGGCCTGCTGACCTGCTGAGTCGCCACGGCATTCCAGTGGTGCATGCCAACGGCGCGGTCGGCGGCAATCTGCAAGACCACTTGGCCATGAGCTACTACTACAAGGCCACCCAACCCACGCTGAACAATGTGCTCAGCAGCTGGCTGGGCAAGCTGCGTGTGGGGCTGCAGTACGTCACCACGCTGGGAGGGCCGCTGAGCATCAGCGTTAACCAGTGTGGCGGCTTTGTGCGATCGCACGCTGGCGCCTGGCGCCCGGATTTGCAGCTGTACTGCAACCCGATCACCTACACCCTGGCGCAGTCCGACACCGGCACCCAGAACGTGCCAGACAAGTTTGCCGGCTTCATCCTGTGTTTTCAGCCCTGCCGGCCACTGAGCCGGGGCCGCATTGACCTGGCCAGCCCGGATGTGCAGGTGGCGCCGCATATCCAGCCCAACTACCTCTCCCACCCCGACGACGCGCGCATAGCACTGCTGGGCGCCAAACTG
>CAMATS010000309.1 GCA_945861195.1 Rhodoferax sp. OV413 | reverse complement strand
TGGCAGGACAGCCCTTCAGATTGGGGCAAGGTCTACGGCTTTGGCGCCCTGCCCTTTGGTAACCCAGCCCTGTATTTTTCAACGCAAGCGCCTTTTCACATGGGTTTTTATCACGAAGACCGGGTTATTTATCTGGCAGCGGCCTTCGTCAAGCGAACCTTTCCCTTGCTGCGTGTGCAGCAGTACACCGGTCTGGCAGCGCTGGCCTTTCGCTCGGGCCATGCTTACTGGGGCTGGCGCTTCACCGGGTTGGCCTCGCACTACCTGCAAGACCTGACTCAGCCCTACCATGCCAGCCTGTCGCCAGGCAACGGCTCGGCCAAGCTGATTGGCATCAATTTGTTGGCCATGGCCGGGTTGCCCCGCCTGAAGGACGAGATGATTGTGCTGCTGTCCAACCGACACTTGGCGCTTGAAAAATACCAGCACCAGCTGCTGGAAAACGCGGCGCGTGCACGCCAGCCAACCGCCGTCGAGCGAGCCCTTGGCCAGAGCGACAAAGACGCCGGCTACCCCGCGTGGTCCGAGCACTACACGCGTGACGTGGTCAGCCGCCAGTCCAGCGCAGCCGGCGCCCGGCTGGCCGACATGCTGGTGGCGACCATGCCGCCTGGCTATATGTCCGACCCGAGTTTTGATTTTGGCGTCAAAGAATCAGGCATCAACCTCGCCGCCGAGCTGGCCAGCCAAGGCAGCAGCACAGCCGCACAGCGGGCCCGTCTGGACGCACTGATTGCCGAGTTACTGGCCAATTTCGGCGCCCACAGCCGCAACCTGGTGCGCGGCGTGCTCAAGGCGGGCGCTGCCCCCTGATCAGACCTCAATCGCCGAAGCCATCGAAATTGAGCCGGGCTATAAATTCTCGTAGGAACAGTGGATCGAATCGCCCGGCTCGGCAGCAACGATTGCGACTGCATCTGTGCCCTGGGTACGGCCGAGTAGCCGTTGGGGAAAAATTTTCCTGGGTTTCCCTGGACGGGCAGCGCAATCGAGGTTGGCCGTCTATGGCCGAGCGAACAGGATAACTGTTATATTGCATTGCAACATCCGACCCCGTAATCCAGACATGCTCTACCAACTCTACGAAACACAACGCTCCTTGATGGAGCCATTTGCCGATTTCGCACATTCAGCCGCCAAGGCTTACAGCAACCCACTGGGCCCGTTTGGACAAAATCCGTTTGCGCAGCGCATCTCAGCGGGGTATGAGCTCATGCACCGCTTGGGCAAAGACTATGAAAAGCCAGAATTCGGCCTGCGAACGGTCGACGTGGACGGGGTCGCCGTGGCTGTCCATGAACGGGTTGAGATCAACAAACCGTTTTGCGAACTGCGCCGCTTCAAACGTTTTAGTGACGACACGGCAACCCTGGCCAAGCTCAAGGGGCAGCCCGCCGTGCTGATCGTCGCCCCCCTGTCCGGCCACTATGCCACCCTGCTACGTGACACGGTCAAGAGCATGCTCGCAGACCACAAGGTCTACATCACCGATTGGAAAAACGCCCGGCTGGTGCCGCTGTCTGAGGGGGTGTTTCGCCTGGACGACTATGTCAACGATGTGCAGGAGTTCATTCGCCATCTCCAGTCGATTTATGGCAACTGCCATGTGATGAGCGTTTGCCAGCCCACGGTGCCGGTGCTGGCCGCGGTCTCGCTCATGGCCAGCCGGGGCGAAACAACGCCTTTGAGCATGACCATGATGGGCGGGCCAATCGACGCCCGCAAGTCACCCACAGCGGTCAACAACCTGGCCATGAACAAAAGCTACGAGTGGTTTGAAAACAATGTGATCTACCGGGTGCCAAGCAATTTCCCTGGTGCCGGTCGACGTGTTTACCCGGGCTTTTTGCAGCACTCTGGCTTTGTGGCGATGAATCCCAGCAACCATGCCAAGAGCCACTACGATTACTTTCAAGACATGGTCAAGGGCGATAACTCAAGCACCGAGGCGCACCGCAAGTTTTATGACGAATACAACGCGGTGCTTGACATGGACGCCGCCTACTACCTTGACACCATTCGAATCGTTTTCCAGGATTTCTCCTTGGTCAACGGCACCTGGGATGTCTGCGCAGCTGACGGCCAACTGCAACGGGTGCGCCCGCAAGACATCAGCAGCACGGCGCTGCTGTCGGTGGAAGGGGAACTGGACGATATTTCAGGCTCCGGCCAAACCGAGGCGGTGCATGCCCTCTGCAGCGGCGTACCCAAATCAATGCACAAGCATGTTGAGGCCAAAGGTGCCGGGCATTACGGTATTTTCAGCGGTCGGCGCTGGCGCGAACTGGTTTACCCGGAAGTGAAGGCATTCATTCGAAAAAATGCGCTGGCCAAGCAGCCGACGGAGCCCAGTCGGACCAAAACAGGCTCCGCCGTGGCGACCCGGGAAACCCCGACCAAACCGGCCCGAGCAAGGCCTATACACCAAGCCTGATGATGGCTGCGGCTGCCGCCATTTTGGCCCTGCTGCCGCAGACCCAGTGCACCCGTTGCGGCTACCCCGACTGCGCCGCCTATGCGCAGGCCGTGTCCACCGGCCAGGCCGGCATCAACCAGTGCCCGCCTGGCGGCGCCCAAGGCATTGAGCGCCTAGCCAAGCTGACCGGCCAACCGGTGCTGGCGCTCAACCCCCGGCACGGCAACGAGGGCCCGCGCCACATGGCGGTGATTGACGAGGCCTGGTGTATTGGCTGCACCCTGTGCATCAAGGTCTGCCCGACCGACGCCATCTTTGGCAGCAACAAACGCATGCACAGCGTCATCGAGCCCTATTGCACCGGTTGCGAGTTGTGCCTGCCGGTGTGCCCGGTCGACTGCATCACGCTGGAGGACGCAACACCGGGGCGCAGCGGCTGGGCCGCTTGGTCTCAGGGGCAGGCTGAGCAGGCCCGCGAGCGCTACCGATTCCATGATCAAAAAGCCCAGCAGCACGGGGCCGAGCAAGACAAGCGGCTGGAAGAAAAGGCCAGACTCAAGCTCTCAGACCTGGCTACACACTCGCAGCACACCGACCCAGCGGTGCTGGACCAAAAGCGCGCCGTGATTGAGGCCGCCCTGGCCCGTGCGCGGGAACGCCGGGCGACCACTTTGCCAGTTGCATCGCAGCCCCGCAGGCCGGGCGATTCAGCCTAAGCGCAGCGCCGCCACCACCTCGGGCGGCGCCTGCACCAGCTCGATGAGCACGCCTTCGCCGGCAATCGGGAACGCGTCATTTGATTTCGGGTGCACAAAGCAGATGTCATAGCCGGCCGCGCCCGGGCGGATGCCACCCGGCGCAAAGCGCACACCCTGCCCAGTGAGCCATGCCACGGCGGCGGGCAGGTCATCAATCCACAGCCCGACATGGTTGAGCGGTGTGCTGTGCACCGCCGGCTTTTTGTCCGGATCGAGCGGTTGCATCAGGTCAACCTCCACACGGTGCACGCCCTGCCCCATGGCGCAGATGTCTTCATCGACGTTTTCGCGCTCGCTGCGAAAGTTGCCAATGACATCCAGGCCCAGCATGTCCACCCACAGCCTGCGCAAGCGGGCCTTGTCAGGGCCGCCAATGGCGATCTGCTGGATGCCCAGTACTTGAAAGGGTCTTGTCATGGTGTCTCGCGGGCTCAGGCAAATTCAACAATCGGCTGGTCCACGGTGAGGCTGTCGCCGCGGGCCGCCAGCACCTTGCCCACCACGCCATCGGCGGCGGCGAACAACACATTCTCCATCTTCATCGCC
>CAMATS010000308.1 GCA_945861195.1 Rhodoferax sp. OV413 | reverse complement strand
CTTGAGCATGCTTCGCAGAGTGATATTGAATCTTTCCCAAGCTGAGTTGTCTCAATTGACAGTTGCGCTATTGCCGATTCAAACAGTTCCCCGATGAAGGGGGAGAGTCCATTCAACTCGGAACCGCTGCCCCGGCGAATTTGCCATCGTTCTCCACCCGGTTGCTGGCTGAGCTGCCTCTCAAAACCGCCGCCCGCCTGGCCGCCGAGATCAGTGGCGCGCCGCGCAACACGCTGTACGAGGCCGCATTGGCGCTCAAGAATCAGGGCGACAGCGCAGAGCCTGTCCCAGCAGGCCCCAGCCGTACGATGCCCTGAGCCACCAGCACGCCCAGGCAAGCCCCAGCCGCCCAGGCTTGGGTCCAGTTCCCGGCGCTGCCCAAGGCAAACAGGGTTTCCATCACATAAAACGGGGTAGCGTTGATGTGCAGCGGCGAGAGCGCGATGCGTGCCAGGTCTGGCGTCCACAATGCCCAGGCAACCAGCGCCAACAGAGTCAAGGCTATCCCGAGCGCTGCTTTCATGGCTGGTTTGACCCCACCCGAGCCCGCACCACCCAAACGCTCACCGGCGCACTACCTTTGGGCGGTGCTGATCGCCCGCCATCACTCCATGCTCAACACCAGCCGCTTGCCCAGTACGCGCGCGGCGCGGTCAAGCTGCTTCAAGCTGGGCCAGTGGTGCGGGTCATCAAGCCGCTGGGCTGCGGCCCACGAGGTATCCAAGCCCCGGGCCAGATCAGCAATGGGCCGCCCGCCGCGTGCCTCGCGCAAGATCATCACCGCCTGCACCGCTGCGCTGGGCGAGGCCACCGGTCGGCCGGCCGCCTCAGACGGGGCGGGAATCGCCTGCCCCTTGTCAAGCCGGTACGCCAGCATCCCGGTCAGCACCTCGGCGGCATTAAAAGCGGCATCCTCCAGCGTGTCGCCTTGGGTGATGGCTTCTTCGATGTCCAAAAACCGTACAAAAAACCCGCTTGGCTCTTGCGGTGTGGCGGTGTAGGGGTAGGCAAATTTCATTTCAGTTTCACTCCTGTTTGGCGTTGTATTTCGGCCAGCAAGCCCGCGCCTATGTCTTTGGCGCCATGCACAGGCACCGGAATTGAGCGCGGCATGCCATCTTTTTCCATGATGTGGTGGCTGCCATTGATGCGGGCCAGCGTCCAGCCGGCGGCTTTGAGTTTGTCGATGACTTGTTTGCCGTTCACGTGGACGACTATATATCAAAATAGATACAATAAATCAAAAAAGATATAAATAAATGACCAGCCCAGGCCCCTGCTCCAGCATGGCCGCCAGCCATTCATTTCAGATGCCGAACGTCCCTGCGCCAACCCGCGCCACCTCGGCTTTCGCGCGCTGGCCCGGGCCGTGGCACCGCGCAAATCCATGGCGATCAGCCAGTGGGTTTACGAGCACCGTCAGATCAGCAGCAAGGGCGCCGCCGCCGGCCAATCGATCACCCCGCCAACAACCCACCGCTGGCCGAGCCCATGGACTGCATGAGTACCCGCTCGGTGGTGCGTGAATGCGTGCTCATGTCCCCGATCCAGTTTGGCAAGTCATTGACGCTCGACACACTCATCCCCACGCCAACGCGCCTGCTGCGCTATTGCGCGCGCCCACCCTTTGCCATGGCGCGCCTTCGCAAAGAGGGCACCGCCCTGGTATACCGCTGCGCCAAACAACACAGCGAGCCTGGCTCGGACACGCGTGGCGCCAAGGTCGACGAACTACAGCTCACGCCGCTGGAGCTGATAGAGCGCATTGCAGCCTTGGTACGGCCACCGCGCAGGCACCGGCACCGCTATTTTGGTGTGCTGGCACCCAATTCACCGCTGAGGACTGCGGGCGGATCCTCGATCACATCGGTGTCGACTCGCTGTAGACTGACTCTGCGCCCCATACACGCCGAGCAACGCAAAACTCGCGCCTGAACACCAAGCCCTGGTGGTCAACCTGTTCCCAGGGCTGGTAAATCGGGCGTTGCATACGGATTGGGGGGGTTCAAGGGCGCGATGCTTGGCCCCAAGTGGTTGAAACGCCTATCCGTCGCTTTTTGCTGGGCTCCGCCGTGGTGCTGCTGTTCCCCAAGGGGTCGCTGGGTTTCAACCCGGCTGGGGCGCCGGGCCGGCCGATCCGGCTGGGCGAGGCCATGGCCTACCAACATATCCTGGTTAGTACGGAGTGTGGTACCGCCACGGTCACCCTGAACCGCCCCGACAAGCGCAACGCCCTGAGCCTGCCGCTGATGCGGAAGCTCACTGAGGCGCTGCAAGACGTGGGGCGCAGCACCGCGCGTGGCGTCATCCTTGCTGCCAACGGCACGGTGTTCTCGGCCGGCCACAACTTTGGCGACATGGCCGGCGCCAGTCTGGCGCAAGCGCGCGAGCTGTTTGCCGTCTGAACCCGCATGATGGACACGCTGCAGGCACTGCCGCAACCGGTGATTGCCCGCGTGCACGCGCTGACCACAGCGGCCGGCGCAGTACCGCTGAGGTCCGGCTGGCCGGCTTTACAGCAGCAGCAAGTTGTCAGCTGTCGCGCCGACAACCGCGCTCAGCACCACGCGGTGATCCAGCGTGGCAAGGCAACCCTGATGGGCAACAGCCAGTGCCAGCAAATAAACATCGGTGATCTGGTTGTGGCCCAGCACGCGGGACCAATTGACAAGGCTTTCGGTCCGCAGGGAAAGCGCGTCTGGCCAGAACGCATGGTCAAGTTCGGCGCAAATGACCTGAAGTTTGTTGCACACGGTGGCCATGCCAACCGGCCCATAGCGGCTGTAGGCGGGTAGGTTGAGCACCCGGATGACACCGTTTTCCACCATTGGACAGCTGGCAATCTGTACCTGGGGTTGACTCACCAGCGCCAGGGCCTGCGCATGGTGCACGTGCGCCTCGTCCAACAACGCGACCCAAACATTCACATCGAGCAAGTAGCGCACGGGTCAGATGCCCTCTTGGTCCAGCAGATCGCGAACATGTTCGGTCGTGATGATTTCATCGCGTGCCGGCAGCAGCGCGTACTTGCTCTTCACGGGCATCGCCTGGAGCAAGGGCGCGCCTCGGCTGCGAATACCGTCGCGAGCCAGCCGGGAAATGGCTTCTCCAATTGAAATGCGTTGTCGTTGCGCTTCTGAGCGTGCGAAGGCAAAAACATCGTCATCCAGCGCTAATGTGGTTCTCATAGATGCACGATAGCATCAAAACATCAATCTAGCATCAAAAATAAAATTAAATTCGCCGCCGCGACGTTTGGTTATCGTACGGATCACGTCGTTGCAACGTAGCCCAGGCCCCTTGTTTGAGCCCTCAGCTCAACCTATCTCGACGGTTTTCAATTTGTTCATGTGGAGCCGCTCGGCGCAATTAGCGTCACGCCCGGGAAATATCAAATTCCCCTGATTGCAGGTCAAGCTTATCCACGCGGCCAAATTTTGAAACTTCCGCCTGCTGGCACAGGGCGCACTTACAGCATTTCCGCGCCCTTCGGTGAGGAGTTGTTGATCGTCATCACCTCGCCAAAACAGCTCTTTCCCCAAGGGCTATGTTCAAGGCGGTGACCGTGAATACTTGAGCATGCTTCGCAGAGTGATATTGAATCTTTCCCAAGCTGAGTTGTCTCAATTGACAGTTGCGCTATTGCCGATTCAAACAGTTCCCCGATGAAGGGGGAGAGTCCATTCAACTCGGAACCGCTGCCCCGGCGAATTTGCCATCG
>CAMATS010000307.1 GCA_945861195.1 Rhodoferax sp. OV413 | reverse complement strand
ATGGCCTCCCCGGCCAGGCCCTCTGGGTAGCCTGAGCCGTCCCATTTTTCTTGGTGTGAGTAGGCAATTTCTTTGGCAATCGTCAAAAAACCCACCTTGGCACCAATCAGCCGCTCGGCCTGCTCGATCACGTCGCGGCCCAGGGTGGTGTGGGTTTTCATGATGGCCATCTCTTCGGGCTCAAAGCGCCCGGGCTTGAGCAAAATACGGTCGGGTATGCCCACCTTGCCGATGTCATGCAGCGGGGCTGAGCGAAACAGCATCTCGATGGTGCTGGCGGTCAAAAACGATGCAAAGCGCGGGTGGTTTTGCAGGCGCAGGGCCAGGGCCCGCACATAGTGCTGGGTGCGCTGAATATGGTTGCCGGTCTCGTTGTCGCGGGTCTCCGCCAGGGCGGTGAGGGCGGCGAGTGTCACATGCTGTACGGTGGCGAGTTCTTGGGTGCTTCGCAGCACAGTTTGCTCGAGCAGTTGGTTGATGTCGCTGAGCACGTCCGAGCCGCCGTGGCGCACAAGTTGTGCCTGCACCCGCGCACGCAGCAGCTCGGGCGGCACAGTGCTGGCAATGTAGTCGGCCGCGCCACATGCAAAGCCCCTGATTTGGTCTTGTGTGCTGCTTCGCCTGCTCAGCCAGATGACCGGGATGCGCTGGGTGCGGGGGTGATGCTTGAGCGCCAGACACAGCCTGTTGCTTTGGTCGCCGGGCAGGTCGCCGTCGATCAAAATCAGGTCTGGCAGCGCGCCCTGGGCCAGTGCGTCGGGTGCCAGCAGATCGGGCTGGCGGGTCTGCAGACTGCAAATATCGTTCAATGCATCGGCCAATGGCCCAGCCAATGGCCCAGCCAATGTCTCAGCCAGCAGGCAAACCGTGGGTTGCGCCGACAAAAAAATGTCCATGTCAGCCCGGCCCTGCTGGGCTGGCGCCCACCGGCAGATCGGCCTGCACAAACAGCAGGGTCACCGTGGTGCCTTGTTGCGGTGCGCTGCGCAGCAGAATCAGGCCGCCCAACAGCTTCATGATGTCTTGGCAAAGGCTCAGGCCCAGGCCGCTACCGGGCCGGCTGCCGCTGGGGTCGGCGCGGTAAAAACGGTCGAAGGCCTGCGCTAATTCTTGCTCGTTCATGCCGCGTCCAGCGTCCTGGATCTCGATGCCAAGCAAAGGGGCGCCACTGTGCGGGTGCAGCTGGGCCGGGGCCTGGCGGATATGGATCGGGCTGCCCGGTTCGCTGTGGTGATGGGCGTTGGACAACACGTGTCGAATCACCTGCTGCGCCCGCATGGCATCAACCCGGACGCTTAGGGGCGAGAGCTCAAGGCTTGCCCGCAGGTGGCCCGATGGCGGTTGATAAGAAGCCAGCACCTGGCCAGCAAGCTCGGCGAGATCAAGCACTTGGAGATGCCAGCCAGCCGCGCCGCGGGCGTCCATGCGCGAGATGTCAAGCAGTTCGTCCAATATGCCCGAGAGATGCAGCGACTGGCGCCAGACGATGCGGGCAAACTCCAGCTGTTTGTCTGCCGCGAGATTGTGCATGACCAAAATTTCGGCAAAGCCCACCACGCTGGCCAGAGGGGTGCGCAGCTCATGCGCGGCGCTGGTTAAAAATTGATTTTTAACTCTTGCCACCTCGGTTTCGTGGGTGACATCGCGCAGGTAGAGAATTTGCGACACGCTCTGTGCGCTGCTGAGCACCAGCGACAAGCGTAAAACCCGGCTTGGCGGGCCTTCTGTGGTGATCAGCTCCCAGGCTGAGTTCGGGTCTGCGATGGCTTTGCTGCGCAGCAGTGCAATTCCTGAAAAACCCTGCTTGGCCATGCACAGGCTACCCAGCCAGCTTGAAAACTCGGCCTCGCGCATGTTTTTGATTTGATCCGAGCTGCCATTGCTTAAGCGCTCGAAGGCCGGGTTGGCGTACTTGAGCACCCGTTGCGCATCAAACACCACCAGCCCGTCCGGGCTGAGCGAAAACAGGGTGTTCAATTGGACTGTGCGGTCTTCGCTTTGCGTGCGGGCAAAGCGTTCTTCAGTGACATCAATGGCCAGGCCGTTCACCACCCTGCCTTGGCCAATGTGGTTCGGCTGAGTTTGGCCGGTCAGGCGAAACCAGCAGAAATGGCCGGCTTGGTGGCGCAGGCGAATCACCACCTCAAGCTGGGTCTCAAGACCCGCCTGCCTTGCTTGTGCAAAATCTGCGGCCAGGCCCCGGTCTGCCGGGTGGATCAGCCGCAGCCAGACTTTTGCCGAGAAGGTGCTGGTTTGCCCATCAAAAGCAGGGGCCCCAGCGCCGGCGCTGACCTCCAACCCAAGACGCAGTGCCAGCAGGTTTGACACAGTCAGCCGCATGCTTGGCCATTGCAATTGCCATTGCCCGGCGCTAGCCGTGTTCAGGATCTGCCCCAGCAACTGCTGTTGCTCAAGCAGTTGCTGCTCGTCTTGGAGGCGCAAGCGGAACTGCCTAAACAAAGACTGCAGTCCCCACAGCATGGCGGCCGTGGCGATTGCGATCAGCAGGCTAGTCAGGCCAAGCAGCCAGCCTATGAGTTGCCGCGCAGGGGCGGTCATCGCGTTGATGTTTTTCTTCGACATGCCATTGACGATCAGCAGGGGCTTGCCAGCCATGGCCTGCCAGCTGTACTGGCGCAGCTCGCCGTCAGGGTCTTGCTGCAGGTGCGCATGCGGGCCATCCGCAGCAAGGCGGATGCTCTCAAGCAGGCCAGGGCTAAGCCTGCCCACGCCCAGCGTGTTGCCAGCGTCGGTGTTTTGCACCAACACCTGCCCATCGCTGCTGGCAATCAGACTGGTGCCGTCTTTGAAGCTGCGCGCCGAGGCAAACATCAAACTGGCATTCAGGTCGATATGGCAGGCCACCAGGCCTGCGAATTCGCCCGATGCGGTGTTCATGCGTCGGCTGACATGCCATTGCAATCGGCCGTCTTGGGGGCTTTGGTGGATGTCGCCCAGGTGCATCTGCGGGGTGTCGTTGGCGCGGTGCCAGGCTAAATCAGCGGCCAAGTTCTCACTCTCTACCCCGCTTTCTTGCACGCCGGGTTGGCTGAGCGAGAGCTCGCCCCGGGCGTTCAGCACAGTCAAGCCGGGGCAAATGACAGACGAGGCGAGGGGGAGGCCCGCTGCTGCTGCTGCTGGGCCCCCTGCCGTCCCAAAGTTTGCCACCGCTACCCAAAGCAGCTGATCGGCCTGGTCAAACTGTTGCCGCAGGTTGGCTTCCAGGTAGCGCAAGGCGCCTTGGTGTGCCAGGGCAACGGCAGCTTGATGGCGCTCTTTCATGGCCTCGAACCCGTACCAAGCGCCAACAGCCAGCAGCCCAAGCCAGAACAAGCAGTTCAGCCAAACGGCCCGTTGCCAGCGCCGCAGATGGGCCAAAAGCTTGTTGTCCATGGGGCGGGTCTTGGCCGGTTCAGTTGAGGTTGCTGCGCAGCCAGCTGAGCAGCTTGAGCGGGCTGAAGGGTTTGACAAAATAAGCATCAGCCCCGTGTGCCTTGCCAATGTTCAGATCGCTGGCCTGACCGCGGGCGGTGACCATGGCCACCCGGATACCCTTGAGCGCCGGGTCGGCTCGAATGGCGTCTAGCACCTGCAGCCCGTCCATGGCGCCGGGCATCATGATGTCGAGCAGCACCGCATCCGGGCGCTGGCGCCTGATGGCTTCGAGCGCGCTCTCGCCGTCCTCGGCCTCCAGCACATGGAAGTCGCTGCCAGCCGAGATCGACAACAAGCG
>CAMATS010000306.1 GCA_945861195.1 Rhodoferax sp. OV413 | reverse complement strand
CACCCGATTGCGTTCGGCATAAAACACTTCAAAGGCAGCGGGCGCCAGGGCAGCGTCTTCGTTGCACTGCTGCAGGGCCAGCTCAATCAAGGCTTGGCGCTGGTAGCTCAAATCATGCAGCAGGTCAGGCCGCGCCCGGGTCACCAGCTCACGCAAACCCGCCCGACTTTGGGCTTGCGCCAGCAGTGCGGCGGCGGCTGGCGCACGCGGCCTGAGCCAGTTTTCCAGCGCCACCTCGGCCCGCGCAATGGTCGGCCAAACCGGCCACAAAGTGTCGTCCAGATCTAGGCTGATCGCCCTGATTGCCGAAATATCAAGCATAGGTGAGGGAGAATACCGCATGCGCGAGAAACAAACCGCCCCCTTTGCTCAGGAGCCGCGCTTCAGTCACGGGCAGGCTCCACGAACCGCTGTGCTGTTTTGCAACCTGGGCACTCCTGCGAGCCCCACAGCAGCCGACGTGCGGCGTTTTTTAGCCGAATTTTTGAGCGATCCCCGTGTGGTGGAAATCCCCCGCCTGCTCTGGCTGCTAATTTTGCACGGCATTATTTTGCGCGTGCGGCCGGCCAAGTCGGCGGCCAAATACGCCAGCATCTGGACGCCTGAGGGCTCGCCCCTCAAGGTCTGGACAGAAAAACAAACCCTGGGCCTGCAGCGCTGGCTCACCGAGGCAGGTCACGAAGTAACGGTGCGCTACGCCATGCGCTACGGCCAGACCTCGATCGCCGAACAATTGGACAGACTCAAGGCCGAGGGCGTGACCCGGGTGCTGGTGTTGCCAGCCTACCCACAGTACTCTGCGACCACCACCGCCAGCCTGTTTGATGCCGTGTACCGCTGGGCTTCGCGGGTGCGCACCCTGCCCGAGCTGCGCTTTGTCAACCACTACCATGACCACCCCGCCTACATTGGCGCACTGGCGCGCAACATCCAAGAGCACTGGGCCAGGCATGGCCGAGCCGAGCAGTTGGTAATGAGTTTTCATGGGGTTCCCGAACGCACCCTGCAACTCGGCGACCCTTACCACTGCGAATGCTTCAAAACCGCCCGCCTGCTGGCCCAAGCACTGGGGCTATCGGACGAGGCCTACAAGGTGACATTTCAGTCCCGGCTAGGCCGGGCCAAGTGGCTGCAACCCTACACCGAGCCCACGCTGATCGCGCTCGGGCAGGCCGGCGTCGAGCGGGTCGATGTAGTCTGCCCGGGCTTTACCAGCGACTGCCTGGAAACCCTCGAAGAGATCAATATGGAGGCACGCGAAGCGTTTTCGCACGCTGGCGGGAAAGAATTCCACTACATCGCCTGCCTGAATGACCAGCCCCACTGGATCCAGGCGATGGGCGAACTCGCACAGCAACACCTCTGCGGTTGGCCCACCCGGCCACCCCCTGCAGCGCAAGAACTGGCCAAATCGCGCACCCAGGCACTGGCCCTCGGCGCCCGAGATTGAGCTGAATTTAATTGGGGTCAGATTCCAATTAATCTCGATCAGCACATCTTCCGTGACCAATGAAAAAGGCCTCTAGGTATCGCTACTTAAAGGCCTTTAATCGATCTCTTGGTCGGGCGAAAGGATTCGAACATTCGTCCCACTGATCCAGGATGGCGGCGATGAATCGAGTTTGGCATGTTCCCCGTAGAAATCTGCAACAGCCGCAGTGGCGACCCATGAACAATGTGGGAGGTCACAAAGTCGCCATCCTTGCTGATGACGACGCGCCCTTCAGAGTCAGCCAGGCTGGTGATGTACAAGTCGCTGCTGCGGTTTTCGTCTGGCAGATTCAGCGTGTGAACGGCATCGTGCCCTGCACCCGTCAAGGCAACCGCGAGCTTTACTGGCAATTGCGCATCAACTATGAACTTCACGCTGCCAGAAGTTCAACACGGTTGGTTTGCGTGAGTCGCGCAGCGTAGGCAAGCGCGGCATAGATGTCGTCGGCTTCCAGATCCGGGTAGTCCACCAGAACGTCTGCCACCGTCATGCCACCTGCCAGCCACTCCAGTACCGATTGCACGGGATAACGCAAGCCACGAATGCATGGCTTGCCATGGCAAATGTCGGGGTTGCTTGTGATGCGGTCCATAGTCGGATATTACTCTGGTTGACAGCTTTCTACTCCATGCCGCCCCAGCCTCTTTACCGAGGCGACTCTAGACACTGTGCAACTTGCGGTCGATTGACGGTGCGCGAAACCCGGCATGGGCCATCGTGCAGCCCCGGCGGTGTGTGAATGGCAAATTTGTCTTCACGTACCAGTCGGTCGCCAAGGAGGGCATGCCCCCAATGCACGCCGGCGCGTGGAAACTCAGAACAAATCTGCATTCCAGAAGGCACGCAATGGTGTCGGCTTGAGCCAACTGCGGGTGCACGATCTGCGCCACACCTATGGCCAGCGTTTACGAGACGCTGGCGTGAGCCAGGAAGACCGTGCACTGCTGCTTGGGCATGCGGACAGCGGAATGCCACGGCACTATGCGGCGGCGACTGTGGCCAAGTTGCTTGAGGCATCCAATGCCGTGCTCAAAACCCGCGATCGCACAATGGTGCTGCGGGTGGCGAACGGGTGAGATAGGGAAAAAAGTCGCGCAAATGTCGCGCAAAAAAGGAAGGGTTGGCAGGTGCTAACCGGCTAACCCTTGAATTGATGGTCGGGGCGAAAGGATTCGAACCTTCGACCCTCTGGTCCCAAACCAGATGCGCTACCAGGCTGCGCTACACCCCGACGTGGCAGACATTGTAACGTCTTACCCTGCCGGCTAAGGGCCTGTTGACCTCTTCGCTGGCGCTTGCGCGCCATGGCTGCGCTATATTTGCACCATGACCGCAGCATCGCCGCCATTGACCTGGCTCACCGCCGGGCAAGCCTTTCCGAAGCCGGGCCTGGCCTGGGGCGCTGGCAGCCCTGCACCGGGACTGCTTGCGGCTGGCGGGAGTCTGGATGCACAGACCCTTTGTGAAGCCTATCGCCAAGGTATTTTTCCCTGGTCGAGCGCGCGCCAACCGACGCTTTGGTGGAGCCCAGACCCGCGTATGGTGCTGCAGCCCAGTCAGTTCCAACTGCATGCATCCCTGAAAAAAACCCTCCGCCGGTTTAGCACCAGTCCCGACCGCGAGTTGCGCTTCAACACGGCTTTTGACACGGTTATCGAGGCTTGTGCCAGCAGCGCCCGCGAGGGTCAGGGCGGCACCTGGGTGTTACCGTCCATGATCGATGCCTACAGCGAGTTGCACCGAGACGGCCTGGCCCACAGTGTGGAGACCTGGGTTGGCGAGGAGCTGGTGGGCGGCTTGTACTGCGTGGCTCTGGGCAAAGCAGTGTTTGGCGAATCAATGTTCAGCCGCACCACGGACGCGTCGAAAATCGCCCTTGCGGGACTGGTGAGTTTTTGCCTCAAGCACGGCATATCGCAAATCGACTGCCAACAAAACACCCGCCACCTGGCTTCCCTGGGCGCACAGGAAATGTCCCGGGCAGACTTCATGGAGGGCCTGGCGGCAGCACTGGCGCAGGCGTCGCCCGCCTGGGTGTTTGACAAATTGGATTGGCAACACCTCATACCCCAAGCCTCCGCCTGATATGACGCATCTCAAGGATTTACCGCTGCAGACCCTGCAGTTCTATGCCACTGCGCCGTATGCCTGCAGCTATTTACCTGAGCAACAAGCCAGGTCACAGGTGGCAACCCCAAGTCACCTGATCAACAACGCCACCTACTCGGATCTGGTGAGCAAGGGTTTCCGGCGCAG
>CAMATS010000305.1 GCA_945861195.1 Rhodoferax sp. OV413 | reverse complement strand
TAGTGAATCGACCGCCCGAGGCGCTTTGGCAGCCGGTTAACGACTTTTGGAAAGAGATCGGTTTTTTAATGAGCAGCAGCCAGGCTAGCCTGGGCATCATGGAGACCGACTGGGCCGAGAACCGGGCCAAAATACCGCAGGACTTTATCCGCTCCACGCTGGGGAAAGTGTTGGACGGTCTGTATTCCTCGGGCGAGCGAGACCGGTTCCGCACCCGCCTGGAGAGCAGTGGCAGCGGCAGCACCGAAATCTTCATTAGCCACCGCGGCATGCTCGAGGTGTACGGCGATGCAGGCAAGACATCGACTGTTTGGCAGGCCCGACCGGCTGACCCGGAACTCGAAGCCGAAATGCTGCGCCGGCTGATGGTCAGGTTAGGCGCGTCTCAAGAACAGTCCAAGGCCGTACAGGCGGCTACGCCCGCTACCAAGACCTCGCGCGTGGCAACCATCAGCGGGCAAACCGTGGTGCAAATCGACGAGGGCTTTGAGCGAGCCTGGCGGCGGGTCGGCCTGTCGCTGGACCGCACCAACTTCACAGTGGAGGACCGGGACAGGTCCAAGGGCTTGTATTTTGTCCGCTATGTGGAACCAGTCGTCGACAAATCAGAGCCAGGTTTTTTCAGCAAGTTTTTCAGCGCTGCAAAAGCCGATGCCCAGCCCCTGAAGTTTCGAATTTCGCTGAGCAGCACCGCTAACCTGACAACCGTGGCGGTGCAAAACGCAAGCGGCGCAGCAGACCAGACTGCCAACGCCCAGCGCATTTTGAAAGTCATCTCGGAAGACCTGCAGTAAGCCTGGGCTGGGTCTTGGGTATAAAAAAAGCCACCCTAGGGTGGCTTTTTCATTTAAGTGTTGATGATTTAGGGTCCACGAGGCAAAAGTACATCGTGGACAGCCTACTTTTGCAGGCGGATTCTTGACCAAGAAATCTTACCCAGGCTCGGGGGAACTTGCCGCCCCCGCCGGTCCCTTCGGCCAGGCTGTCGAGAGTTCGCCTAATCTGTTGAAATATTAGTGATTGGACCGGGAGGCTTCGGGGTCTTCGCTCATCGCTGTTCAAAATTGGCAAGAACTTGCGGGGCCCTCAGCTATCTGCTCTGTGTTGGCGGAATGCTTGGCGAGTGTTTCTCATCGAAGGCGTAACCCAGCATCAACATCGCATCTTTGATGTCTGTCTGGAGAAAATCCAACCCTTCGAAATAAAGCGACAAATCCAAGCTCTTCGCCAAAGAGTAAGAGAACAGATCGCCCATGTTGAGATCGGCAGGGTTGTGCCCTTTCCCATATTTTGCGCATCCATGGCGCCCGTGGATGACCATCGGGCGATCCACCGGAGTGATTTCAATATTGAACTCATCAAGTAGCTCGTCGAGCGGCTGCGTTCCAGCCTCGCTTTTTTTGCCGATGAAGATCACCGACAGCTCCATCAACGTTCCGGCGCTCATGTAAAGCTTGTCGGTTTTTCTGAGTCCTTGACGGAAGGCTTTCGCGGACGAACGCTTCTCAAAAATGCTCATGATCGGGGACGAATCTACGACAGCGGCCGGAAGCCTCGTCAACACCATTGTTGTCATTTAGGCAGACCAAGTTCGTCGTATTCGATGATCTCCTCCATGGGACGGGCATCTTTTGTCGGAAGTTGCTCGTAGCGATCAAGTATCTTCGCGATTTCATCGCGCGGATTGAGCGCCACCGAAGCCCTGGACGCAACGGCCTCCTCCAACAAGACTATGGCCTCTTGCGTGAGTGTGCGGCGATGGGTATCCGCCTCGCGTTTGATCAAAGTTCTGAGTTGAGGGGGGAAATCTTTTAATTGCAGGGGTGCTGGCATAGTTTGCCTTCATTGACAATCCCACTTTATCAAGCCCCCTAAAGAATGTCAACCAGATAGCATGCTGTTTGCATGCCCAAAGAGCTGGACTAAAATTGCCCCGTCGCGTCACAAAAGCAACGGGCCTCCGAAGAGGCCCGTCGACACAAGGGATCAAAGCCCGGATTTCATCAACACTTTAATGAAACGGCTCCACCCGAGGCTTTTTTTGTCGCTAAGGCTTACTTGCTGGCGGCGGCAGCGGGAGAAGAAGCTGCTGCTGCTGCGGCAGCGGTGGCAGCAGCCGTGGCGGCGGCGTCGGCCGGTGCGCTGGCAGCCTCAGCAGCGGGTGCAGCAGCCGGTGCCGGTGCCGGCGCAGGAGCTGGCACTTCTTTTTTGCCACAAGCGGCGAGGGCTGCGGCGGCGATGAGAGCTGCCAAAACGAGGGTTTTATTCATTTGATGCTACCTTTTCAGTTAACGAAAATTTTTCGGATGTTGCCAGTTCTAACCAATGTACTGGCCAAGCAAAATCGGCTTTCGCTAACTTGCTCAGCCGCAAATTATAGGCCAAAAGCTTGCCTGATCGGCCCTGCCGCCGGCCTACTGGCCAGGCGCATGCAGCCAGCCTGAGGCCTGCCATTGGCGCAGCAGGGCTTGGGCATCAGGACTCAAGCCGGTGCAGTCACTGGCACTCAAGCACCGATCGTTCGCAAGTAGGTGCATCAGCCTGGCGTCCCGCCCGCTGGCGCGATAGGCCTCCCCGTTGATGAATACATGCTTGCGGTCGAACATCATTTTGGTGCAGCGATCCAGCCGCACCAGGCCGCCAAGCTTGTAGCTGCGCCTTGCCGGGCTGAACCAGACCGAAGCTGGGGGCTCGGTCAAGTGCTCGCCCAGGGCCCGGTCGAGCGCCATGGGATCAGCCAAGGCCCGGTGAACTGCCTGTTTGGCAAAGGCCTGCAGGTGCGCCGGTATTTCCCCCGGATTGTCGGCCGCCGCTTGGGCTGGGTCGAGGTAGATGGCATCGCCGCTCAGGTCTGCAGCATCCTCGGCCAGGCGTTGCAGCAACTCGCGCGCCAGCTCCCCGGCCCGGGGCGCTCTGAAACCGATAGAGCCGGTGAGACATTCGCCCAGTGCGACGCCATCGTGGGCGTAGCGCGGCGGCAGGTAGAGCATGTCGCCTGCATCGAGCACAAACTCCTGCTCGGGCACAAAGGATGACAGTATTTTCAAGGGCAGCCCGTCTTGCAGGCTGAGGTCTTTTTGCCTGCCAATGCGCCAGCGCCGTTGTCCCTGAAGCTGCAGCAAAAATACGTCGTAGCTGTCAAAGTGGGGCCCGACGCCGCCACCCTCCGAGGCATAGCTGACCATCAGGTCATCAAGCCGACAGTCTGGTGCAAAGCGAAAAGCCTGCAGCAACTCATGGGCCGCCTGCTGATGTCGGTCTACACCCTGAACCAACAGAGTCCAACCGGGTCGCTTCAGCGGCGGCAGGGCACGCCGGGAAAACGGCCCCTGCCTGAGCCGCCAGCCCCCGGACTGCTGGCTTACCAGGCGAGACTGCACATCGTCCTGGCCTGCCAAGGCGAACAATTCGGCAGGGCTGAGAAGGGAGCGCCCCCCCGCTAGCGCCTGCCGCACCAGCAAGGGTTTTTTTTGCCAATGGCGCTGCATGAACTGCGCCGGACTCAAACCGCCCAACAGCGGCAGGGACTGAAAAACATTCATGGGCTGACATCCATTCAAGGTCGTGGCGGGATCGCCTGAGGACTGCGGCTTGGGATAAAGGACCCACCAAACTGCGACAATTCTCCTATGGAAATCAATCAACTCTGCGTGGTCGCGCTGACCTGGACCCTCAAAGACACCTTGGGCGAGACCCTGGACCTGCTCGATGAGCCGGTCGAATTTTTGGTCGGCGGATCCGACCTGCTGCCCGTGATAGACGC
>CAMATS010000304.1 GCA_945861195.1 Rhodoferax sp. OV413 | reverse complement strand
CACAACAACACTTACCTCACGGCTTATGCCCATAACCAGGCGCTGCTGATCAAGGAAGATCAGTCCGTGCGCAGGGGCCAAAAAATTGCCGAGATGGGCAACAGCGACGCCGACCGCGTGAAGCTGCATTTTGAGGTGCGCCGCCAGGGCAAGCCGGTAGACCCGATCAAATTTCTGCCGCCCCGCTGAACCTAGTCGCCTGCCCGCCTGGCACAGCGTATCGCTTGACCGACGGGGCGGCCGATCCACCAACACCCGATGACAGACTCCAAAACCAATACCGACAGCCCGACGCCCAGTAGCGCGACCGAGGCTTTGTGGGTTGAGTCGCTCGACCTCGATGCCCAGGGGGTCGCTCACCGGGCCGATGGCAAGGTGGTCTTCATTGAAGGAGCCCTGCCTTTTGAACGGGTTGAGGTCAGGGTTCATCGCAAAAAAAATAATTGGGAACAGGGCACGGTCAGTCTGATTCACCAGACGTCGGCGCAACGGGTTGATCCTGGCTGTGCCCATTTCGGATTGCACCCGGGGGCCTGTGGTGGCTGCAAAATGCAGCACCTGCATCCGAGCGCCCAGGTGGCGGTCAAACAACGCGCGATGGAGGACAGCCTCTGGCATTTAGGCAAAGTCAAGGCGGACATGGTGTTGCGCCCTATTGAGGGGCCGGCTTGGGCCTACCGCTACCGGGCTCGCCTGTCGGTGCGCTTTGTGCGGAAAAAAGCGACTGTATTGATTGGCTTTCATGAGCGTAAAAGCCGTTATGTCGCCGATATGCAGCGCTGCCCCGTACTGCCCACCTTTGTCAGCGACCTGCTGATGCCCCTGCGGGCCTTGATCGGGGCCATGGATGCCAAGGAAACCTGCCCGCAGATTGAACTGGCTTGCGGCGACACCGCCTGCGCGCTGGTGCTGCGCCATCTTGAGGCGCTGAGCGCTGCAGACTTGTTGCGCCTGAGCGAATTTGCCCGCGAGCATCCCGGCCTGCAGTGGTGGCTGCAAGCCAAGGGCCCCGAGACTGTCCAGCCGCTGGATGCAGGGGCTGCGGCCCTGAGTTACAGCCTGCCAGAATATGGCATCACGATGCCCTTCAGGCCGACTGATTTCACCCAGGTCAATCCCTTTATCAACCGCTTGTTGGTAGCCCGGGCGCTGCGCTTGCTGGATGCGGGCAAGGGCGAGCGGGTGATTGACTGGTTTTGCGGTTTAGGCAACTTCACCTTGCCGATTGCAACCCAGGCTGGCGCGGTCCTGGGCATTGAAGGCAGCGAGGCCTTGGTTGCCCGGTCTCGGCAAAATTACCAGCAAAACAGGGCACAAGAGTCAGCCGGGCGCAGCCTGTGTCCGACCCAATTTGTCGCCAGAAATCTGTTTGAGATGACGCCCGAGCTGTTGCTCGGCGACGGACCGGCTGACAAGTGGCTGATAGATCCGCCGCGAGAGGGCGCTTTTGCCTTGGTCAAGGCCCTGGTTGATTTACGCCAGCGGGAGCAAACCAGCCAGGCTGAACTATCAAGTGGATCCGCAGCGGCGGCCTGGACAGCCCCAAGGCGAATTGTTTATGTCAGTTGCAACCCCGCCACGCTGGCTCGAGATGCCGGTCTGCTGGTGCATCAGGCGGGCTACCGTTGCTCGGCGGCGGGCGTGGTGAACATGTTTACGCACACCGCCCATGTGGAGAGCCTCGCTGTGTTTGATTTGGAGCACTGACTCCGGTCATCGTCTGGCTCAAGGCTTAGGAGCCCGGTCGTTGGTGGCGGATTTTGCATCGGATAGTTTTTTGCTCGGCGCAGTTGCAGGTTTTGCTGTGTCTTTGCCCACTTTGGGCCTGGTGTCGGGCAGTATTTCTTCTTCGGGTTCGGCTTTCTCAGCGCTGGCACGAATACCCTCTATTTTATTTTCTCGCATGTACTCGTCCATGTCTTTCCAGCCTTGAAAAATCGCAGCTTTGGAGGCCGAATCATGCTGGTTGTAACAATCTTCGATGCTGCGCAGGCCGTGGCGGCAGGCTCCGCCTATGGCCCGCGCTTCGGCTTCGCGTTGCGCGATACGCGGGTCTGGCCCCATGCCGGGTATCTCGCAGGCGCTGAGCAGCAGGGCAGTGGCAAGCAGGAGCAGGCAGCGCATCATGTTTTAGTGGGGACCATGGCAGGTTTATCGACACAAATGCTGGCTATTTAAGCCCAAGCCGCTTCGCCTAAAAATAAAGGCCCTTAAAAGGGCCTTTATTTGGCGTTAGCAGAGGGGTTTAGTCTTTTTCGCCACCGAAGATGCCCAGCAAAGCCAGCAGGCCTTGGAACACATTAAGAATGTCCAGGTACAAAGCCAGTGTGGCGCTGATGTAATTGGTTTCGCCGC
The DNA here is from genome assembly GCA_945861195.1 of Rhodoferax sp. OV413. Lineage (GTDB taxonomy): Bacteria > Pseudomonadota > Gammaproteobacteria > Burkholderiales > Burkholderiaceae_C > Rhodoferax. The sequence goes on along the minus strand of CAMATS010000304.1, from coordinate 1,425 downwards.
CATCCACAATGCGCTTGATGTCATAGAGCATATAGGCGCTGAAAATACCAATAGCCGCCACCGAGATGGCCATCATGCCTGCGCTCGAGCCGACAAACGCATTGATGACCGAGCCGATCAACAGTGCAATCACACCCACAAACAGCCACTTGCCCATGCCAGAGAGGTCGCGTTTGATCACGCTAGCCAGGCTGGCCATCACGAAAAAAACGCCAGCGGTGCCGCCAAAGGCCGTCATGATCAGCTCGGATCCATTTTTGAAACCCAGCACCATGGCAATCATGCGCGACAACATGAGCCCCATGAAAAACGTGAAAGCCAGCAACACCGGGACGCCAGCTGCCGAGTTTTTGGTCTTTTCAATGGCGTAGATAAAGCCGAAAGCACCCGCTAAAAAAACCACCAGACCTATGCCGCCACTCAACGACTGAGCCAGCCCGGTCGCCACGCCCATCCAGGCTCCCAGCACCGTGGGCACCAGGCTCAAGGCCAGCAGCCAATACGTGTTTCGCAAGACCTTGTTGCGCTCTGCGAGCGAGGTCTGCCCGCCGTAGACGCCGTCGAATGTTTGAATGTTCTCAACCATGTTTGTCTTCTCCATCAAAGCCCGCAAGCCGCGGACGCCTCAGATTCTATGCCCAAATAGCAAACTTTGCGCTCCTCTAAACCCTAGCGTTTGTCGGACATCGCAGGCTTAGTACGGCGCTGGACAAACCGGCACTGCAGGTGCTTGTAGGGGGGTCATTCAAGCTCAAAGATATGAGGAATCGTGACCCACATGGTGGAAGGCACCCCATTGATCTTTCCGGGCACAAAGCGCCATTGCTGGGCGAACTTAACTATCCCTACATCAATTCGGTGAAATCCGCTGGACTGGGCGATTTCTACCCTCAATGCCTTGCCGTCAACACCTATTTCGACTCGGAGCGATACGCGTCCTGACTCCCCTAAGCGCTTGCTGAGTTTTGAATAAGCCTGCTCTTTGGCCCTGATTTTGTAAGAAACACCCGTCGAATCAACGCCAGTGTCGGGGAGTTCAACTCGGGGTTCTGGCACCTGTTTTTGAGATGGGGGTGGCGGTTGCGCAGGAGCTGCTGCAGGAAGCGGTGGTTTGGGCTGACTTGGTGCCGGCTCTGCAGGTGCAGGCGTTGGCAGGGCGGCAACCAAAGCAGCAGCAGGGCGCTGGGTGCTTGCTATGGCCGCTGGCGCGGCTGCCAGGGGCGGTGGAGCCGTGCTGGTGGGCCTTGCTGGGCTGCTCGGGCCGGCTGAATCGACGGCGCCTGGCGCCTGTGGCGCCATCGGCGCTCTTGGCGGTGCGCCAGCAGCTGCAGAGTCTGCAGTTGTAGTGCCTGACACTGCCGGTGCAGTTGTTGGGCTTGGCTGGACTGTTAGCGCGGCCGGTGCCAGAACTCGCCGGGGTGCCGA